>DATDFP010000338.1:0-5706 GCA_036522535.1 Gemmatimonadales bacterium | reverse complement strand
AACGCGACCTCGACGAGCGCGCGGATCTGCACGGTGACCGCGTCGCGGGACGGACCGGTCGCCCGCAGCCGCGCCAGCGCGTGCTCCGCCTCGGCCGAGTCACCGTCGGCGATCCATGCCATCGCGAGGTGCTCCCAGGCGGGGCCGAAATCGCCCCGCCGCTCACTCAAAACCGCGTTGAACGGGGTCACCGACTCACGCCGCTCGTGCCCTACGAGTGGGCCCCGGTGAAACATTTCGTCCGCGAAGCGGAACTGACCGAAGAAGAACTCGGGCCAACGATGCGCTACGGCCTCGAACTCGCGCAATCGCCTCCCGAGCGGCTGCGCTTCGGCGGTAATCAATCGCTGATACGGGACCGGAAACAGCCCGATGGACCGTGTGTAGCGCGCGACGTCGGCCGTGTCCTCTGCGAGCCCGAGCCAGCGCCCGACCTCGGCACGGCGCCAATGGCAGATCCAGCACGTCGTATCGGCGGCCGCCGCCTCCCCGTATGCCGCGAACGCTTCTCCCCACAGCGCCTGAGCGAACAAATGCTCCCCGTCGAGAAACCGCTGCTTCGCGAGCGGCACTTTGGGGAGCACAGCTCGCGGCAGCGAAGGCTCGAGGAGGCGGCTCGAGCCCAAGAGCGAGTCGAACAATGCGGCGGCTATGCTGGCGACGCCCTCACGCCAGGCAGCGACGGAGATCCACGCAGCCACTCGCCAAGTCCCACCCTGCGGCCCTACGGCCACGCGGATCGTGTCCCCGCCTGCATCAGCGTGTCCGGCGAACACCGTTTTCCACTGTAGCGGCCCCCACCGCGCGTCGCAGGGTCCGCGGGCGGCAAGGTCGGGGTACCTGCTCAAGGCCGCGGCCAGGGAACACGGGATCGAATCGGCCACCCAGCGCTCGGCGGCAGGGCCCGCGAACGCCAGCCGTTCGACCTGAATCCGTGCCGGACCGCGGCGCGCAAACCAGTCGACGATACTCTGTCCCCACAACCCGACCACCACGGCGCCCGTGATCAGGCCGCCCGTTGCCATCCACACGGCCCTGCGCCGGTACTTCCGCTCCCGCGAGTGCCAGAACGGGCCCCGAAACGACGCCGCATCGGGCCAGCGATCCTCGGGATGCTCCGCCAACGCCCGCTGCAGCACCGACCGGACCGGACCGGGGACGCCCCGCCAGACGCGCCACCTCCGCCGCCGGCCCTCGAACCAATGCCGACCGGTATAAGCCTCGTAGATGACGAGCGCCGCAGAATAGAGATCGCTCCGCGGCGTCGCCTCGAGGCCAAGGATTTGCTCGGGCGCCATGTACAGCCGCGTCCCGGGTACCTGCCCGGGGACCGTCAGCGGTTCCCGATCTGACACCGTGCCCGCGTCCGTCGGGATCCGCTTGGCGAGCCCGAAGTCGGTGAGCACCGCCCGATCGGAGAGCAGGAAAAGGTTGGAGGGCTTCACATCCCGGTGCACGACGCCATGGGTGTGGGCAGCCTCGAGCGCCGTGAGCAGATCGCGCCCCAGGGCCAGCACCTCCGCCGGCGGGAGGGGCCCTCTGCGGAGGCGGTCGGCCACCGTCTCGCCCTGGAGGTATTCCATGACGTAGTAGGGCATCCCGTCGGCCTCACCGTGGTCATGGATCGAGACGATGTTCTTGTGGCTGAAGCCGGCGAGGGTGGTGGCTTCTGAGCGGAACCGCTCCACCGCTACGGCAGTGTGCAGCTCCGGCCGGATGATCTTGATCGCGACCAGTCGGTCGAGCGCGCGCTGCCGGGCGAGAAACACCGTTCCCATGCCGCCGCTCGCGACTTCGCGCTCGACGTCGAAGCCCTTCGGCGCCAGAGCGGCCCGCACCCGCTCCAACCAGGAGGACATGGAAGAGGAACCTTTCGGAGAGAACTTCCAGTCCACGCGCGGGAAAGTCAAACGGCCCCGGAACGCTCCCCGGGGCCGCCTCTTGCGGCGTGTGACGTGCGACGAGCGACCCTATTTCACGGTGACGGTGAGCTTCATCCCCAGCGCGACGTGCGGCATGCAGTACGCCTTGTACGTCCCGGCCGGCGCGCCGGCGAACGAGACGTCGTACTTCTCGTTCGGCTGCGTGAGGAACGGACCGGTGAGGTCACCCATCGGATTCGGCATCCCCTTCTTCAGGGCATCCGTGGCACTCTTCGGGATCGAATCGGCGTAGAACGCGACGTTGTGCGGGCCACCGGACACGTTGATGAACCGCACGGTCGTGCCGGGCTTGATGCTCAGCGTGGCGGGGTCGAACGCCGCCTGTGTGGTCCCGTTGCCCGTCATCTTGACCTCGACGACCGAACCCTTCTGCTGCTCCGCCGCCGGCGCCGCGTTGGCCGGCGCGGGGGCCGCGGCGGTCGCTGGAACGCTGCTCGTCGCCGCGGGGGCCGCCGCCTGAGCTTGCGACGCCCCTGGCTTTCTCTCGCTTCCACACGCGACGGCGCCGAGCGCCAGGATCGTGGTGAGCGCAGTCAACCGCATTGCTTTCTCCTCCGGACGATGGCTGTTGTGCTTGTGAACGCGTTCACAATATACCGCGGTCACCTCGAAACGGGAGCCCTGGAGCAGCAGGCCACCGTTGCGTTTTCGCCGGGCTGCGACGACACTCCAGACATGACCGACACCGCGACACCACAAATCTCCGCCGACGATTTGGCCCGCCGGCTCGACCGCGGCGAGCCCGTCCAGGTGCTGGACGTCCGCGGCACCGAGCGGCTGGCGGGGGGTGTCGTGGGCGGCCGCGTGAGCCTGGGCGCGACCCTCGATTTCCGAGCGCTCCCCGCCTCGCAAGTTTACCAGCTGCCGACCCTCGATCCGCTTCGGCTCGACCCCAAGAACCCGGTGGTGGTGATCTGCGGTCACGGCAACAGCAGTCGTCAGGCGGCGCGCTTCCTGCGCGAGAAGGGGTTCGAGGCCTATTCGGTGGCCGGTGGCATGGTGGCGTGGGAGACGGTGTACCTCGCCCGCCCGCTCGCGCCTACGGCTTCGCTCGGGCACGTCATCCAGCTCGATCGCGTCGGAAAGGGCGCCTTGAGCTACGTCCTCGTGAGCGACGGCGACGCGCTCGTGATCGACCCCGGCCGCCATCTCGACCGCTACGACGCGCTCCTCCGGGAGCTCGATGCCACGCCCGCCGCGGTCATCGACACGCACGCGCACGCCGACTACCTGAGCGGCGGACCCGCCGCAGCCGCGCGATGGGGCGTGCCCTATTTCCTCCACCCCGACGACGCCCGTTCCCCTTACGACGGAAGGGACGGACGCCTCCGCACGGAGGCGGTTACCGACGGAGACACGATCGCGCTGGGACGTGCTACGCTGCGGGTCGAGCACGTTCCCGGGCACACCCTCGGCAGCATCACCCTGGTGGCGGACGAGGCCCTCGCGTTCACGGGAGACTTCCTGTTCGTGCAGTCGATCGGCCGTCCCGACCTGGGCGGGCAGCGCGACGCCTGGGCGCAACTCCTGTGGCGGAGCCTCGGGCGGGTGCGCGACAGGTGGCCCGGCGACCTGCTCGTGCTGCCCGCGCACTACGCGGCCGAACGGGAGCGGCGCGCGGACCGAAGCGTCGGCGCGCGCTTCGATGTCATCCTCGCGACCAACGAGGCCGCCGCGATCCAGGAGGAGCGCGCATTCCTCGCCTGGGTGGCCGCGCACACGCCGACGCCGCCTGAGAGCTACCGCTCCATCAAGCTCGCGAACCTGGGACTGGTGGACGTCGCCGAGGCGGACGCCGAGGTCCTGGAAGCCGGGCCGAATCAGTGCGCCGTAGGATAGGCGCAAGGCTTAAGGCGTAAGCCGCAAGCAGGACGTTCAAACTTGCGGCTTTCGGCTTGAGCCTTGCGGCTATTCCAGCCCAGCCTGTGCAAGCCTGCCCCCCTCGCGCGTCTCTCATGGCATCCCTTTCAGGAACGTGTCACAATGCTGTCCGTGAATCGGGCCCTCGCGTTGACGAGCGCCCTGCTCTTGCCGCTCGCACCGCGGGCATCCGCTCAGGGGTGGGTGGAGCCCATCCGGCCCCTGCCGCGCGGAGCGATAGAGAAGGTACGCAGTGCCGTCCAGGTCGCCGTCGCGGGGCGGGTCGCCCGCGTGACGGTGGAGGAGTGGTTCCGCAACGCCGGCCCAGTCATGGACGAAGGGAGCTACCTGTACCCGCTGCCGGGGGAAGCCGTTTTCAGCGACTTCTCGCTGTGGCAGGGCGACCGCGAGCTCAAGGGCGAGCCAATGGACGCCGCCCAGGCTCGCGCGATTTATGAGGAGATCGTGCGCCGCAAGCGGGATCCGGCGCTGATCGAGCTTGCCGGGCACGGCCTGCTCCGCGCCCGCGTCTTTCCGATCAACCCGGGCGAGACCCGCAAGATCACCCTGCGCTACACGCAGGTCCTCGACCGCGTGGGAGACGCCTGGCGCTTCCGCTACGCAGCCGGGACGGGCGCGGCCTCGCGCAGCTTCCGGCTCGAGCTGGACAGCGCGGCGCGCTTCGGCGACCCGTACTCTCCGACGCACCGCATCAGCGTCAATCGCATGGGCGATCACCTGGAGCTCGCGCTCGCCGACTCGAGCGCCACGGGCGATCTGGACCTGCTGCTTCCCCTTGCCCGCGGGCTCGTGGGAACGTCCCTGGTGACCACGCGGCCCGGCGGCGAAGACGGGTACTTCATGCTGCTCCTGGCCCCGGGCCGCGCGGCCGAAGCCTCGAGCCTCAGGCGCGACCTCGTGGCGGTGGTCGACGTCTCCGGCTCGATGTCGGGAGAGAAGCTCGACCAGGCGAAGGCGGCGCTGGTGCAGCTCCTGGGGACGCTGCGCCCCGCCGACCGGTTCCGGCTGGTCGCGTTCTCGAGCGCCGTGCACCGTTACGCCGATGGTTGGACTGAGGTCTCGGCGGAGCATGTGCGGGCCGCGCAAGACTGGGTCCGCAGCCTCCAGGCGAACGGCGGCACCGACATCGCGGGCGCCTTGGGCGAAGCCTTCGCCGCTGCGCCGGCGGAGGGCGCCCTCGGCGTGGTCGTATTCCTCACCGACGGCATGCCCACCGTGGGCGATACGGACCCCGAGCACATCGCCGATCAGGCCGAGCACGGCCGGGGCGCTTTCCGCGTCTTCGCGTTCGGGATCGGGTATGACGTGAACACCTATGTCCTCGACCGGCTGACGGAGCGGTCGCGCGGCGTCACCGAGTACATCCGGCCCGGCGACGACATCGAGCAAGCCGTCGGATCGCTCGCTATCAAGGTCTCGAACCCGGTGCTCACCGACCTCGCGTTGCGGGCGGACGGCATGGAGCTGTACGACGTCCAGCCGCAGAGTCTCCCCGACCTGTTTGCCGGGGACGAGCTTGTGGTGTTCGGACGCTTCAGGGGGACGGGGCGAACGGGCGCAACGGGGACCGTCGCCGTGACCGGGCGGAGGAACGGCCGAGAGGAGAGATTCACGACGAACGCGGGCCCCGGCGAGCAGTCGAGTAACGAGTACATCTCCCAGCTGTGGGCCGCGCGCAAGGCGGGCGCGCTGAGCCGGGAGATCCGGCTGCACGGGCCGAATCCGGAGGTCGTGAGCGAGTTGAAGCGGCTCGCTCTGCGCTATGGGATTTTGACCGAGTACACTTCGTATCTCGTCCAGGAGCCCAATCAGGTGGCAATTCGCGCGCGGGAGGACGCCCTATCGGCCCCGGCTCCCGCGGCTCAGGTCGGCGCGCTGTCGG
>DATDFP010000337.1:0-17593 GCA_036522535.1 Gemmatimonadales bacterium | reverse complement strand
GCGAACAGCTACATCGGCCGGCTCGACCCGGCGAGCGGAAAGGTGACGGACTATCCGACGCCGACTCCCGCCTCGGGGCCGCACGGGATCATCGTCGCCCCGGACGGTGGAGTGTGGTACACGGCGAACTTCCAGGGCCGGATCGGCCGCCTCGACCCCGCGACCGGTGCGATCAAGGAATATGTGCTGCCCCCCGAAGCGCGCGACCCTCACACGCCGCTCTATCACGATCGGAAGATCTGGTTCACGGCCCAGGGGGCGAACCTCTACGGCTCGCTCGACCCGGCCACGGGCGACGTGAAGGTCTTCCCGGTGCCGAGGTCGCACGCGCGGCCCTACGGGCTGGTCGCCGGTCCCGACGGCGCGATCTGGGTCGCGCTCTTCGGCACGAACGAGATCGGCCGCATCAATCCGGCGGACGGCGCGCTGCACGAGTTTCCCCTTCCCGACCCGAGCGCCCGCCCGCGCCGCCTCGTCGTGGACGCGAGGGGGATCGTGTGGTACACGGACTATCCCCGTGGCAAGCTGGGCCGGCTCGATCCCGCGACAGGGGTAGTGCGCGAGTTTGCGAGCCCCGGCGGCCCGAGCAGCGCCCCGTACGGCATCGCCATCGGCACGGACGGGCGCATCTGGTACGACGAATCGGGGAAGGACGAGATCGTGGCCCTCGATCCCTCGTCGGAGCGCATGCAGACGGTCGCTATCCCCACCCGCGGGTCGGTGGTGCGGAACATGGCCGTGGATTCGACGCGCGCGCGGCTTTGGCTCGCGCTGAGCGGGGTTCAGCGGCTCGGGAGAATCGACCTGGCCCCGACGCCATAGCTCGTTAAGGAGCGCCGCTCAGGCGCCCATCAGGCTCTCGGCCGGGTGGAACAGCCGCGCGACCGCATCCTCGAGTGCGGCCGGCAGCGCGATCAGGTAGTAGACCGCGTCCAGTTCGGCCGCCGATAGCTCGCTCCCGTCGACGTGACGGATCCGGGTGTTGTTGCTGGTTCCGGTCGCCGTCCCGGTGTAGCGGGCGAACGTCTGCCCGTTCACGTACACGGTGAGATCGAGCGCCACGCTGTACGGCGTGCGCACGAGAACCACCGTCCCCGCGAGCCGCACGGTCTCGTTGCCACGGGTGACGCTGAAGTCGATCGTCAGCGTCGCGTGGTCGGCGTCCGAGGTCGTCACGGCGTCGTGGAACACCACGCCCACGGCAGGACTGTTGAGGCTCCATGTGGCGTCGAACTGGCCGTCGGGATTGTCGGTGTCGAGGTTCGTCGTCGAGAACGTGACCTGGAAGTCCAGCTGGCGGGTCCCGTCGCTCACGTAACCGGCGGCCGAGGCGCTGAACGCCGTCGCGGGGCTGCCTGTCACGGTGGCGCTGATCGTGTAGTCGGCGTACGTCGTGCCCGGGCTCGACGGCGTTCCCCCGGTGACGATCACCTCCACCCGATTCGTGGTCCCGGCGCTCGTATCGAGCAGATCCAAATACCCGACCGCCGCGAGGGGACTCTCGACCACCTGTCGCGTGACCGGATCGATGGCATACAGCGTGATCCGGATCCCGTTCGACGGGCCGGCGTCGGCGCCCACGACGTAGTGGTGGGCGCTCGCGTCCCAGACGAACGTCTTGCCCTGGATATCGGGCGGGATGACGCCGGCGGTCGAGACCGATGACAGCGCCGATGCGGCGCGCTTCATCGCCCTGAGACGCGCCGGCGCCTGCGCGAAGGGCGCGACGCGGGCGGCGGCGAGCAGCGCCCCGGCGGGAGCGGACTCGAGCGGTGAGCCGGGCACGCTGTCCAGCGCGCCGAAGCTCTGGAACGCCGGCACCTGGAGCACGGCGGCGACGGTCTGGAGATCGGCGGCGAGCTGTGGGGGGTTCGACAACTGGGGTAGGGGAGCGGTGCTGTCGCCGCACGCGCTCGCGAGGAGCGCGGCGCCGGCCGCCAGGAAACGGAGCGTGTTCTGGGCAACCATCAGGCACCTCGAGGATTGATCGCGGCCGGTCAGGTGATGACGCCCCCGCCCAGCAGGCGGCTGGTGGGGTCGTACAGCGCAGCCGACTGTCCTGGCGTGATCGCGCGCACCGGCTCGGCGAGGTCGAGGCGCAACGTCGCGCCGGTGACCTCACGCACTCGGGCGGGCACCGCCGGCGCGCGGTAGCGGCACTGCACGAATACGTCGTCGCCCGGGGAGCGCCGGTCCGCGAGCCAGTTGCATTCTTCAAGGCTCACCTCGTACCCGAACAGCTCGTCTCCCGGGCCGATCACGACCTCGCGGGTCTCGGGCCGGATGGCGACGACGTACAGCGGCCTGCGGGAGCCGCCGGGCAGCCCGCGGCGCTGGCCGATCGTGTAGCGGGCGAAGCCGGCGTGCTCGCCCACGACCTCGCCGCGCAGCGTGACGAGCGGGCCCGGCGCGAGCGCCGGGGCGTCCGCCGGGAGGTGCCGTGCGAGCACCGCCACATAGTCGTCGTCCGGGACGAAGCAGATCTCGACCGACTCGCGCTTGTCGGCGGTGGCGAGGCCGAGCCGGCGCGCGACGGCGCGCGTCTCGGGCTTTGTGAGCTCCCCCACCGGCGTCAGCATGCGGTCCACGACGGTGCGGTCGATCCCCCACAGGAAGTACGACTGGTCCTTCCGGGGATCGCGGCCGCGATACAAGGCTCCGTCCCGGGTGATCGCGTAGTGCCCGGTGGCGACGTAGGCGCAGTCGAGGGCGTCGGCATGGTGGACGAGGTCGCGGAACTTCGTGAACGAATTGCAGCGCACGCACGGAATCGGCGTGCGGCCGCGTGCATACTCGGCGACGAAGTCCGCGATTACGTCGCGTCCGAACCGGTCCTCGAAGTTGAGAACGTAGTGCGGGATGCCGAGCCTGTGGGCGACGAGCCGGGCGTCGGTGATGGAGTCGAGCGAGCAGCAGGGCCGGTCGGGAACGTTGTCGCCGTAGCAAAACAGCTTCATCGTCGCCGCGAGGACTTCGTACCCCGCCTCCACGAGCAGCGCGGCCGCCACGGACGAGTCCACTCCGCCCGACATGGCGACGAGCACGCGCTCCGCCACCTAAGACCCCCGCCCTGAATGCGGAATGCTGAGTGCGGAATGCGGAATCTCAGGGTGAGCGTCGTGCAGCGAACGACCTCCCATTGCAATTCCGCATTCCGCACTCCGCACTCCGTACTTTTCCTTGTTCACCGGTGCAGCACCGCGGCGAGCGCCCGCACCTTCTCCACGATCTTTGGCAGCGCCGCCACCACCGCCTCCACGTCTTCGACCGTATTGTCCTTGCCGAACGAGAACCGCAGCGCGGCGACGCCGAGCTCGTTCGGCACGCCCATGGCGGTGAGCACGTGCGAGGGCTCCACCGCTCCCGTGCTGCACGCCGAGCCCGACGAGCAGGCGATCCCGGCGAGGTCGAGATGCATCAGCAGTGCCTCGCTGTCGGTCCCCGGGATCGACACGTTGCACACGTGCGGCGCCCGCTCGGCCTGCCAGCCGTTGATCACGGCGTCGGGCACCACCTCGAGGAGCCGGCGTTCGAGCTCGTCGCGCAGCGAGCGGACGCACGCCGCCAGATCCGCCTGCTCGTCCGCCGCCAGCTCCACGGCCCTGGCGAGCCCCACGATGCCGGCCACGTTTTCGGTCCCGGGCCGGATCCCGAACTGCTGGCCTCCTCCGTGGATGATCGCCTCCACCGCGTGGCGATCGCGCACGACGAGAGCCCCGATCCCCTTCGGGGCGCCGATCTTGTGGCCGGAGATGGTGAGAAGGGTGCAGCCGACGTCCGCGAGCGAGACGGGGAGCTTCCCGAACGCCTGGACCGCGTCCGAATGGAAGCAAACGCCCGCCTCGCGACATCGCGCGGCGAGCCGTGCGACGGGCTGGACCACGCCGACTTCGTTGTTGACCCACATCACGCTCACGGCCGCCACGCCGCGCCCCAACGCCTCGTTCAAAGCGGCTTCGTCCACCAGGCCGGAGGCATGGACCGGGAGGACGATCTCTTCCCCCCCGAGGTGCCGCACCGCGTGCGCCGCGGCGAGCACCGCCTTGTGCTCGATCGCCGACACGGCGACGCGGAACGGCCTGCCCTGGTCGCGCGCCGCGAGCGCGGCGCCGATCACCGCCAGATTGTCCGCTTCCGTGCCGCCCGACGTGAAAATCACCTGGCCGGGCTCGGCGCCGAGGACCGCTGCGATGGTCCGCTTCGCTTCCTCGACCCCGGCCCGCGCCGCGCGGCCGAAACGATGGGCGGACGACGGGTTCCCGAAGGCGTCCTTCCCAAAGTAGGGAAGCATCGCCTCCAGCACCTCCGGCCGCACCGGCGTCGTGGCGGCGTTGTCGAGATATACGAGGCGCCGGGACATGAGTGAAGGAATCTACAGCTAGAGCGATTGGACGCCAAGCTGCAGCACGTCTTGCACTTCCAGCGTCTCGTTGCAGAAGAACGGCTCGCCGTAAGCCTTGCGGATGAGGGAGCCGTAGTGTGCCGACTGTACGCGGATCAGCTCGTAGAGGTCCTGCCCCGTCGGGAAGATCTCCCCCGCCGCCCTGGCCCCGTCGAATTGCGAGGCGTAGCAGCGGATGGCCTCGAGCTTGGTCTCGAACGTGTCGGAGATGTCGACCACGAACGACGGTTTCACCGGGTCTTCGCGGTAGGCGAGCGCGTACAGCACCTTGAAAG
This sequence comes from Gemmatimonadales bacterium, assembly GCA_036522535.1. Classification (GTDB taxonomy): domain Bacteria; phylum Gemmatimonadota; class Gemmatimonadetes; order Gemmatimonadales; family GWC2-71-9; genus AG12. Next base: position 12,916 of record DATDFP010000337.1, on the reverse strand, counting down.
GCCGGTGGGGCGCGCCGGCGGCGCCGTACTTGGCGAGCCCCGCGAGATAGCACGCATCACGGCCCAGCTCCGACGCGATGCGGTGGTCCGGATGGCGCCCGACGGGGAAGGGAAGGATGACGACACGCGCATGCGTGGCGCGGATCAGCTCCACGAGCCGGGCGCGCGACGGCTCGTCGTTCTGGAGGTGGGCGTCGGGGAGACCGGCGTTCAGGCGCACCGCGACGCCCAGCACCTTCGCCGCCCGCTCCGCCTCCGCGGCACGGAGCCCCGCGTCCCCGCGCGTTCCCGCCTCGCCCTGCGTGAGATCGAGGATGCCCACGCCGTGACCGGCGCGCGCCGCCTTGGCGAGCGTGCCGCCGCACGTCAATTCCGCATCGTCACGATGAGCGGCGATCGCTAGTAACTCCACCGCCTGTGTCACTGGCCAATTCCTCTCATCGGGAAACGGGAAACGAGAAACGGGAAACGTGGTGCGCGCTGACCTGACGTTTCGCGAATCGCCTTTTCCGTTTCTCGTTTCCCGTTTCCCGTTTCCCGGTCATTCGTATCTCAACGCCTCGACCGGATCCAGCCTCGCGGCCCGCGCCGCCGGCGTGATGCCGAACACGAGCCCGAGCAGGATCGAAACGGCGCACGCGAGCGCGGCGCTCCACACCGGCACCGAGAGCTCGAGGTTCAAGGCGAGGCGCAGCAGTTGCCCGAACCCGAGGCCGAGCAGGATGCCGAGGAATCCGCCCATGAGCGTGAGCGTCGCGGCCTCCACCAGGAACTGCCACAGGATCTCGCGCCGTGTCGCGCCCAGGGCCTTGCGCACGCCGATCTCTCTCGTGCGGTCGGTCACGGAGACCATCATGATTGCCATCACGCCGATGCCGCCCACCATGAGCGCCACGCTCGATAGGACCAGCATGACGAGGAAGAAGACACCCGTGAGCTGGTTGAAGGTGGCCAGTATCTGGTCCTGCGTGACGAGGTCGAAGCTGTTCGGCGCGCTCGCCCGCAGCCCCCGGATGCGTCGCAGTTGCACCGTCGCCTCGTCCATCGCGCGCGAGACCGAGACGGCGGGCTTCGGCTTCACCACGATCCACAGCGCGTTGGTCTCGTCGTACCGGAAGAACCTCCGCGCGGCTTCGAATGGGACGATCGCGGCGATCTCCTGGGATGGCGGCTGGAAGATGTTCTCCGGATTCTGGTAGATGCCGATCACCCGGAACGCCTTGCCCGATATGCGTACGAAGCGTCCCGCAGGATTGACGCGCCCGAACAGCTTGTCGGCGAACCGTCGCTCGATCACCACCACCGGGGCCCCGATGCGAAGCTCGGCCGTGGTGAAGAAGCGCCCCTCGGGGAGGCTGCCGCCCTGGATCTCCATGTAGTGGTCGTCCGCCCCGAACACCGTCACGATCTGCGTGTGCACCCCCTCGTACTCCATCTTCTGGAACAGCTGCACCCAGATTCCGGCGTAGCGGACGTCGGGGAGACGCGCGAGCGCCTCGGCCTCCTCCGGCTTGATTACGGGGCGGATGCGCACTTCCTTGGGCAGCGCGTCCGGGTTGAGCGGCGTCGTGGACCAGAACCGCAGAATGTAGAACGTGGTCGGCCCCGCGACCTCGATGGTGTTGATGATCTGGTCGCGGATCCCCTGCACGATGGACGCCATCGCCATCACCGTGGCCACGCCGATGACCACGCCCAGGATCGTGAGCGCGGAGCGCAGCTTGTTGGCCCGCAGCTGGTCGAGCGCGATGAGCCAGCCCTCGGAGACCGATTGGAGCCTCATGGGGCCCTGACAAATGCGGAATGCGGAGTGCGGAATGCGGAATTGAAGGGAGAGGTCCGATCATTGGGACCTGCCGCGAGAATCGACGGCCGCACGGTCGATTCCGCATTCCGCATTCCACATTCCGCATTTCGTTCATTCCGCATTCCGCACTCCGCATTCCGCATTTGCAATCACTCGTACCTGAGCGCCACGACCGGATCCAGCCTCGCGGCCCGCATCGCGGGATAGACGCCGAACACGATGCCGACGCTCCCGCCGAGTCCCAGGGCGAGCGCGACCGACCAGCCGGTGACGCGCGCCGGCAGCGGGGAGATGAGCGCGACGACGCCGGCGAGGCCGACGCCGCAGGCGAGGCCGAGCAGGCCCCCCAGCAGGGCCAGCGTCACCGACTCGGCCAGGAACTGGTTGCGGATGTCGCGGCGCCGGGCGCCGAGCGACTTGCGGATCCCGATCTCGTGGGTGCGCTCGTTCACGCTCATGAGCATGATGTTCATGATCACGATCCCGCCCACCACGATCCCGATGATCACGACCGCCGGAATCACCGTGAACAGGATGCGCGTCAGGTTCTTCCAGAAGCTCACGAGCGCGTCGGCGGTGTCCACGGTGAAGTCGTCCGCCTGGCCCGGGCGCAGCCGGTGCGCGATCCGCATCGCCTCCTCGGCGCGCTGCATCCCGTCTTGCACCAGCGCCGCCTCGGGCATCTTCACCGAGATCACGGTCGTCTTGCGGCGGCCGTACAGCGCCTCGAAGCTCGTGAGCGGCAGCATCACGAACCCGTCCCACGATTGGCCGAGGACGTTCCCCTTCTTCGCGATCACGCCTTTCACGGTGTACTGCGCGCCGAGGATGCGGATCTTCTGCCCGATCGCCTGGTCGGGGTAGTCGAACAGGCGGTCGGCGACATCGAACCCGAGCGCCGCCACCGGCCGGCGCTCCCGCACGTCCACGTCGCTGAGCGGCTCGCCCGCGGCGAACTGGTAGTCCTGCACCAGCTGGAACGGCGCGGTGACGCCGAAGACGAAGGCGTCGCCTACCGTCTTGTTGCGCCACACCACGTCGGCCTGCGGGGTGGGCCAACCGGACTGGACGGCGATCGCCTTCGCGTCGGGGAGGGCGCGCTCGACGTAGGGGACGTCTTCGGGCGCGATGATCGGCCGGCGCTGGATCTCCTTCCATTGCTCGTCGTCGATCAGCCCCACGGCGATCGGGGTGCGCCGCACCTGGAACGCGTTGACGCCCACGATCGCGCCGCCGATCCGCTCGCGCACATAGGCGTTCATGCCCTGGATCACGGCCACCACGGCCACCAGGAACGCGACCGACACGATGATGCCGAGCAGCGTGAAGAACGAGCGGAGCTTGTGACTCCACGCCGCCTGTAACGCTTGCAGGATCGCTTCGGTCAATTGCATCGGGATGGAAGCTAAACCGGGAAAGGGCGGCAAGGGCGGCAAGGGCGGCAGACGTAGCGCTTTGCCGCCTTTGCCGCCTCTGCCGCCCTATTCGTATCTCAACGCCTCCACCGGATCCAGCCTCGCCGCGCGCGCCGCCGGGTAGATCCCGAACAGGATGCCGGTCACGGCGGCCGCGGCGAGGGCGAGGACCACGGAGCCCAGGGGGACGTGGGCGCGGATGGGGGTGGCGGCCGCGATCAGGAACGCGACGAGCCCGCCGGCGAGCATCCCGCAGACGCCGCCCGCCATGGTGAGTGTGGCGGCCTCCACCAGGAACTGCCACAGGATCTCCCGCCTGGTCGCGCCGAGCGCCTTGCGGACGCCGATCTCGCGGGTGCGCTCGGTCACCGAGATCATCATGATGGCGATGACGCCGACGCCCCCCACCGCCAGCGCCACCATCGAGAGCACGATCATCACGACGCGCAGCACCAGTGTGGTGCTGTTCACGCTCTCGAGAAACTTCTCCTGCGACACGACCGCGAAGTTGTCGTCCTGGCCGGGTCGAAGGCCCCGCTTGACGCGCAGCGCGACGGTCACGTCCTCCATCGCCTGGAGCGTCCCCACCGAATCGGCGGGTCCCACGAGGAAGCTCATCCACCCCTTCCAGTACTGGACGTGCTTCACGAAGGCGCCGTGGGGCAGGAACGCCTGGAAGTTGTTCTCTTCCCCGAACAGGCTGGGGGGTGGATTGAACACCCCGATCACGCTGTACGGGAGGCCGGCGATCTTGATCGCGCGGCCGATTGGGTCGAGGTGACCGAACAGCCAGTCCGAGAGCTTCTGATTGATCACGACCACCTGCGCCGCCGCCGCGTCCTCGAGCGCCGTGAACGAGCGTCCGGGGAAGACGTCGCCGCCCGCTACCTTCACCCAGTCAGCGCTGCGGCCGCTCAGGTTCACGGACGTGGTCTTGCGGTCGCCGTAGGCGACCTCGCTGCCGCCGCCGGCGTTCTCGTCCACCGCGACGAAGCTCACGCTCGGCAGCCGCTGGATCACGCGCGCCTCGTCGATCGTGAGCGGCGGGTTGCGGCGCCAGGGACAGTTCTCCTCGCTGCCGTCGCAGATGCCGACCCCGCCCTGGAAGTGTCGCCCCACCCAGAAGGTCTTCGGGCCCGACTGCTCGAGCATGTCGCTCACGCCCTTGTTGAAGCCGCTGATCAGCGCGCCGATCACCATGACGACCATCACGCCGATGGCGACGCCGAGGATCGTGAGCGCCGCGCGGACCTTGTTGGCGCGCAGCGAATCGAGCGCGATGCCGACGCCTTCGAGCAGGGGAGTCACGGACTATTCCTGGCGCAGCGCGGCGATGGGGTCGAGCCGGGCCGCGCGGCTTGCCGGGTATACGCCGGCGACGATGCCCACGCCGCCTCCCAGGACGATGCCGACGACGATCGACGGGAGCGACACCGAGGCGGGGAGCGGGCTCGCGGCGCCGAGCAGGAAGGTGAGCCCGACCCCGGCCAGCACGCCCAGCGACCCACCGAGTGCGGCCAGCGTGACCGACTCCGCGAGGAACTGCCGCAGGATGTCGCGGCGGCGCGCGCCGAGCGACTTGCGAATGCCGATCTCGTGGGTCCGCTCAGCCACGGCCATCAGCATGATGTTCATGATGACGATCCCGCCGACGACCAGCGCGATCAGCACCAGCCCGGGCCCCACCGCGAGCAGGATGCGGTTGATCTTCGCCCAAAAGCCGAGCACCCCTTCAGACGTCTCGAGCGCGAAGTTGTCGTCCTGGAGCGGACGCAGGTGGCGCCGGCTGCGCATGATGCCTTCCGCCTGCGTCATCGCTTCGCGCATCTCCGGCTCGGAGCTCGCCTTCACCATGAGGGCGTCGATCACGCCGGGCGGGTTCACCTCGCGTTGGATCGGCGATTGGGCGGGGGCGACCACGAACTTGTCGAGCGAGATCCCGAACAGGTTGCCGCGGCGCTCCGCCACGCCGATGACCCGGTACGGGATCCCGTGAATCCGGACCGACTTGCCGATGGGGTCCTGGGTCTGGAACAGCCTCTCGGCGAGATCGTACCCCATGACCAGGACGGCGCTGCCCGCACGCGCTTCCTGCGGCGTGAAGGCGCGACCCTCCTGGATCTTGATGTTGCGGATCTCGAAGTAGCGCTCGGTGGCGCCTTGCAGGGAGACGTCCTTCGCGAGCCGGCGGCCGTACGCCACGGCGCCGCGGTCCTCGGACCACCACGCCGTGAGCACGGGAAGGGTGATGCCGTTTGTGACCGCCTCCGCGTCCTCGAACGTGATCCGGGGCCGGCGCGCCCACGAGCGCCACGTGGAGTCCGATACGTTGGGCGTGAAGTTGGGGCGGCGGCGCACGTGGAAGGTGTTCACGCCCACGAGCGTCCCCGCGAACTTCTCGGTCATGTAGCGGTTCATGCCGTTGACGATCGACCAGGCGCCGATCAGGAACGTGACCCCGATGAAGACCCCGATGGCCGAGAAGGCGCTCTTCAGCTTCTGCGCGGCGATCACCCGGAGCGCGAGCCGGAGCGCCTCGAGGGGGGTCATGCCGCCCGCTTTTTCTTCGTCGTGTCGGCGGCCTGCTTCATCGCCCGCACCCGCGCGCCGTCCTTCAGGTCGCGGATCGCCTGATACGGGCCGGCCACGATCGTCTCGCCCTCCTTCAGGCCGTCGAGCACCTCGAAATACTCGTCCCCGGCGATGCCGACCTTTACGGGCCGGAACGTGGCGACCCCTTTCTCGACGACGAACACGCCTTCCGTTTCCTTCTTCTTGCGGGCGGTGCTCGTGTCCACCGGCCGGGCCTCGGTCGAGACCGGCTTGTGCTCGCGGACCGTGAGCGCGATGATCGGGATCGAGAGCGCCTCCCGGCGCGTGTCGGTGACGATCCGCGCGGTGGCGGAGAGGTCGGGCCGGATGTCGGTGGGCGGCTTGTCGAGCGTGACCTCGACGTCGTAATCCACCGCCCGGTCGTTCTGGCCGGTCGCCGACGTGGCGGCGTCGCGGACGCTCGAGTTGGACACTTTGGTCACGCGGCCGAGGAAGGTCGTGTCGGGGAAGGCGTCGATCGATACCTCGACCGAGTCGCCCAGGTGCAGCCGCACCACGTCGGTCTCGTCCACCTTCACCTTCGCCTGGATCACCGAGAGGTCGGAGATCGTCATGAGCAGGCCGATGTCCTTGGAGAACGTGCTCGGCACGGCGACTTCGCCCTCCTCGACGGGCAGCCGAGTCACGCGGCCGGACATCGGGGCGACGAGCGTCGTTTTGCGGAGGTTGTCCCGCGCCGACTGGACGGCGGCCCGCGCCTGATCCACCTGGTGTTGCGCCGCGGTGAGGTTCGCGTCGGCGACCTCGAACGCCGTCTGCGCCTGCTCGAGCTGCTCCGGGGAGATGAGGTTCGGGTTCTGGTCCCGGAGCTCTTTGGTACGCCTCAGGGCGCGCTCCGCCTGGTCCCGGTTCGCCTTGGCCTGGACGGCCGCCGCCTGCGAGGAGGCGAGGGTGGCCTCGGCCTGTTGCAGGTTGGCCTGGTAAATCGTCGGGTCGATCTGCAGCAGGAATTGGCCTCTGGTCACGAGGTCTCCCTCGCGCACCGCGATCCGGGTGATCCGGCCCGTGATGTCGGCGCTGATGTCCACCTTCTTCTTGGGCTGGATCTTGCCGCTCGCAGTCACCGCGGCGACCAGGTCGCGGTGCCCGACTTTCTCGAACCGCACCTCGGCGCCACGGTCGCGCCGCGCCCCGGCGCTGATCACCACCAGCCCCGCGATCACCACCGCGACCCCAGCCCCCACGAGCACCTTGCCCCGTTTCGACATGTTCGCTCCGATCGTCCGCTCACCGCTCACCGCTGACCGCTCACCGCTCACCGCAACGGCCGGCCCACCGCCGCCTCGAGGGCGGCCACCGCCTTGTGATAATCGTACACGGCGCCGATGTAGTCGCTCTCCGCCCGCAGCGCCGCCACCTCGGCGTCGAGCAGCTCGAAAAAGGTTCCCGAGCCGACTCGGTAGCGCTCGGTGGCGAGCTGCAGCTGCTCGCGCCCCGCAACGCGATTCGTGTCCTGGATCGCCACGGCGCGGTACGCCGTCCCGACGACGAGGTAGGCTTGGTTCACGTCGGTCTGCAGCTGGAGGCCGCGCGCCCGGACCGATTCGGCGAGATCCTGCTGCTGCGCCTTCGCCTGTGACACCTGCAGGGGCTGCTGGAAGTTTCCCCACAGGGGGATGCTGATCGCCAGCCGCGCCTGAAACGGCTGGGGCGTGAAGCCGAACGGATACGCGCGGTTCTGGTCGCGGAGCGCCTGCTCCTGCTGCTCGAGGAGAGGCCCCGTGAGCGCCGCGCAGTTGATCGGCGTCTGCCCCGCGTTGAGCCAGGCGCTGTTCTCGTATTCGCACGTCGTCGAGTCGGCCGACGCGCCGGCACGGACGCCCGCGATCACCGGATCGAGATTCGTATACCGCTGCGTGAACCCGGCCCAGGACGCCGAGAGCGACAGCGAAGGCCCCCAAGTCGCGGAGGCCGCCTTCACTCCCCAGCCCGCCGCGCGCTCGCGCTCGCGCAGCGCCTTGAGCGCGGGATTCTGCCCCTCGGCCATCTTCAGCAGGTCGCCGAGCTGCCAGGCCGGCGTCTGCACCGCGAAGCTGTCGGTCAACTGCACGGTCGCGACGTCCACCGGCGCCGACACGCCCATCTGCTGGAACAGGCGCAGCTTCTCCACCTGTACGGCAGTCTCGGCCTGCAGCAGGGCCACCTCCGCCTGGCCGCGGGCCACCTGCGCCTGGCGAACGTCGATCAACGACGCCCGGCCGACGTCGTAGCGCGCCTGCGCCAGCTTCAAGAACTCCACGTTGCGATCGAGCTGCTTGAGCGCCACTGCGGCGTTGTCGCGCGCCTGGAGCACCGTGAGGTACTGTTGTGTGACCGCCGTGATGAGGTTTGTCTCGGCGCCCGCGACGTCGGCGTCTGCGGCCGCCAGCTGCGCCCGCTTGAGTCCGGGCGCCGTTAGCGTCTGCCCGGAGAGCGTCCAATCCAAGGCGAAGGCATAGTTGGTCGCCAGCGTGGACACGCTCTGCGAAAAGTTCGACGTCAGGAATCGCTGCTGGCCGGGACCGCTGTAGCCGATCCCGCCCGAGGCGGTGAGCGTCGGCAGCAACAGGCTCGAGTAGGCTGTGCGGACCCCCCACGCGGCCGGGCTGCGGTCGTGCAGCACCTGCCGGTACGCGGGGTTGTGCTCCCGCGCCAGCGCGAGCGCGTCGGCGAGGGAGAGCCTGGCGGGAACCGCTTGCTGGCTGAAGGAAAGGGCAGGGCAGACGGCGAGCCAGACGGACAAAAACAGATGCCTCATGGAGTTCCCTGGACCGGTCGTGAGGGCCTCACGTGGTACGCTCGGCGACGGTCACGGGTTTCGGCCGTGATCCGCCGCGGGGGGGCACGTTGGGCGAGAATCTACCCCGCTCCCGGCCGCGAACGAAGGGGTCAGAGCGGCGGCAGCCGCTCGGCGCTGGCCCGGCGCGACGGGATCTCCACCTTGAAGAGCCGACCGTCCGGCGCCAACCAAAGGTCCACCAGTCCGTTCGCTCCCCCGGTCACGGTCACGTGCCGCAGCGATTGGGGCGCGCGGTTGAGCGTCGTGGCCTGGATGCCCCGATCTTCGACGGCGAGCGCATCCCGGCGCCCCGAGCGCGGGAACACCGCGTTGATGTGGCGGGGCTCTGGCCGGGCCTGCCACGCCGCGGCCAGGTACAGCGCGAGCACCGAGTCGTCGAGCACCACGAGGGGCGGAGCGCCGGGGTACTCGCGTACGCGCTCCGTCCGGCGCCCGATGAGCCGCACCGTGAACCGGCCGCGCGCGAGCTGGCCGAGGATGCGCAACGGCTCGCGCGGATCGGCCACGTTGTACTCGAGGCTCAGCGGCAGCGAGTCGGGTCCGATCTCGAGAATCGGATGGAGCACGACCGGAGAGCGGCCGCTCTCGAATCGCACCGTCGAGGCGAGCGTCCAACCGGTCCGCCCGGCACTCACGCGGGGCGAGAGGCGAAACACTTCGCGTGCGACCTCGACCGTGTCCTGGCGGATGACGAGCACGCCTTCGTCGCTCGGCGCTCCCACCTGGAGCGCGGTCAGAGCGACGAGCGTCGCCGCCACTACCATCGGCCCCGGCAGACGCCGCCACGCCCGCGCGGCCCGAGCGGGTTGGAGCGGCGTGACGAAGGCGCTCACGCGAACGTCGGCACACCGAGCACTCGCGTGCTGATGCGCTCGTAAATCATCTTATACAGCCGCTCGCCCTTCTCGCGGGTGGCGAGCGTGGGCCGGCCCACGGAGCCGGGGGACCGCTCCGGCAGGGATCCGTGAGCCCCGCGCCGGTAGCGGGTTCGCTGGCGAGCCGGCAGGACGAAGTCCTGGGCGAGGTCCATGCGAACGAGCTGCGGCGCGAGGTACAGCATCAGAGACGTGTCGAGCTCGCTGCCATGCGCCGGCCCGTCGGCTTCCACGAGGTGGCCCGTGAAATCGAGGGCGAAGATGTCGACGGTGAACGTGCGGGCCCGGCGGGTGCGCAGCGTGGAGAGGGCCTCCTGGTGCGGGTCGTGGCCGTGGGCCGTGAGGATGACGAAGGTGTCCACCCCCGCCTCCTCCCACGAAGCGATGAGGTCGTTCATCCAGCGGTGCAGCGTCTTGCGACGCACCGTGGCGTTGCCGGGGTACGTCCGCTTTGTGGCAGTGTTCACGCCGTACTCGATGGTCGGGGCGCGCAAGATGTCGAACGCGGCTGAGAGATCGTCGGCGAGGCGCTCGACGATGACCGTGTCGCATCCCAGCGGGAGGTGGGGGCCGTGCTGCTCGCACGTGCCCACCGGGACGATGAGGCGGGCATCGCGCTCCAGGGCGAACCGCACGGCGTCGGGGACCAGGGTTTTAAGGTGCAGCGGCCCGCTCATGTCGTGATCGTGGGCTGCGCCACCGCCCTGGCCGGCGCCGAGTGGTTGCACGGCAGCGGCGCGGCGTGGGCGTGGGCGGCAGGGGCCGCAGGGGTGGCGACGGCGGGCCTGTTCCTCTTCCGCTTCCGCAGTCCTCGCGGCCTGGCCCCGGGGTTGGCCGCTTTCGCCTGCCTCCTGGGCGGCGTGGTGCTCGTCGCCGGCTTGCTCGAGGTGCGGCGGATCGAGTGTTGCTGGCCCGAGGTGCGGGCGCGCTGGATTCCGCGCGATTCGGCGGACCTGAAGGCGGCGCTCGGGTCCGCAGTGGTCGAGGCGCGTCGGCTCGCAGAGCGCGGGGCGACAGCGGCGATGCTCCCGCGGGAAGCGGCGTTCGCGCGCCTGGCGGAGGTGATGGCCGGCCGGGCGGGCGTGCCCGGAGTGGAGCGCGGCGTGGTACTCCTGGCCGCCGACGGGGAGCCCGTCGCCTGGGCGGGCCGCCGCCGGTTCGTCCCCGCGCCGGACACCGCGCTGCTGCGCGCCGTCATCACTCCATTCTACGTGACGCTCGAGGCCCGGCGCCAGACGCCGGCGGGGGGCACGGTTGTGGGGTCGGTGTTGCTCGACGCGGCGCCGTCCGTGCCCGATCGTGAGGGCGCCGTGAGCGCCCTGTTCGAGCGCAAGCACGGCGTGGCGCTCCGCTTCTACGACCGGCGCGTCGCTCCCAGCGGCGGAGATGTGTTCGACTACGACACGCTCTTCAGCGTGCAGCCCCTGCCCCCGTCGCAGGGTGATGCCAGGCTCGCCGCGCTGCGCCGGATGGCGTGGCGGGCCGCGGTCGCGCTCGCGGCCGCGCTCTTCTTCCTCTCTATCGCCGCGCCGCCGGGCCGCGGGCGTTGGATGGTGGTCCTGGTCGGCGCGTCGTCACTGACGCGCGCGGCGCTCGGGCCCTGGCTCCGGCTGGGCAGCCTCTTCTCCCCCGCGACGTTCTACCGGCCCCTGCTCAGCGAGCTGAGCGCGTCGGCCGGCTCCCTCACCGTGGTTGGCCTCGTGCTGCTGCTCGCGGCGAGCTTGCTGTGGCGCCGCGGCATCCGGCGGCGCTGGTGGAACGTCGCGTGCGCCGCCCTCCTCGTGCTCGCGGCCCCGTACCTCGTGCGCTACTTCGGCCGCGGCATCGCGCCCCCCGCCGGAGGCGTCAGCTTTGCGTTCTGGATGTCGTGGGAGGCGGCGGTGGCGACGGCCAGCATGGCGCTCATCCTCGGCGCGGCCGCATTGCTGCGCGGCCCGGCGGAGCCCGCGCACGTCCCGTGGACGCTCCCCGCGGCGTGCGCGTGGGCCATCCTCGCCGCGCTCGCAGGACTGTGGTTGTGGGACCCCTACGGCGCGTGGCCCGAATGGTACACGTTCGTTTGGCTCCCCGCCCTTGTCGGGGTGCTCGTGCCCGCGCGGCGGGGGTGGTCGGTGGTGGGTATCGCCACCGTGGCCGGAACGGCGGCGGCGCTCGTCACATGGGGCGCGGGCGTCGAGGGCCGGCTGCGCCTCGGGGAGCAGGACGCCCTGCGCCTCGGCCGGCAAGGGGACGCGGCGGCGGTCGCCCTCCTCGAGCGACTGGGACGGGCCCTCCCGTCAGCAGTGCCGCGCAGCGCGGGCGACCTGTACGCGTTCTGGGCCCCCTCCGCGCTCGCGGCCGACCGTTACCCGGCGAGCCTCGCGGTGTGGAGCCGTGCGGGGGAACCCGAGGCCGAGATCCGGCTCGCCAGCATGGATCTGCCCTCGCCGCTCCTTGCGGCGCTGGTCCGCTCCCCCAAGACGGCGCAGGGCCCACGGGTCGAGCGGCTCGAGCGCGTACCGGGCGTGCACTACGTCCTCGTCGCGCCGTTCTTGTCGGGTGACGTGCTCACGGTGGGCGTCGGGCCTCGCACGCGTTTCATCCCGGCCGACCGGGTGGCGCGATTTCTCCAGGGCGACGCGGGCGTCCAGCCGCCGTACACCATCTCGCTTTCACCTCCGGCTCCCGGTCCGCCGAACGAGAGCGCGCAGGTCATCTGGACGCGTACCGGCTGGTCGGTGCGCGGCGAGCGGCGCGTCGACCTGGCGGGGGGCCTCCGGCACGTGCACGTCCGCGTGGACCTGCAGGGGCCGGCGGGCCTGCTCGTGCGGGGCACGCTCGTGGTCGTGCTCGACGTGGCACTGCTCGCCGCCTGCTGGCTCGGGAGCCTGGTCGTGGCCGAGGGCTGGCGTCCACGCCTGCCGTCCCTCCTGGCCGCGCTCCGCACCAGCTACCGGGTGCGCCTGACGGCGGCGCTGAGCGGGTTCTTCGTCGTGCCGGTGCTGATGTTCGCCATGTGGAGCTTCGCGCGCCTCGGCGATGAGGCCCGCCGAGCCGGCGATCTGTTGATCCGCCAAACGCTGCGGGACGCGGCAGCCACGGCGGGCGCCCCCGCCACCGATCGGGTGAGCAGCTTGGCGCGGGCGACCGCCGAGCTCGGCAATCGGCTCGGCGCGGACCTGTGGCTGTACCAGAACGGCGTGCTCGCCGCCACGAGCGCGCCGGTCCTGGACGAGCTCGGCCTGATCGATCCGCTGCTCGCGCCGCCCGTGTTCGTGCGGCTCGCGCTCGAGGACGAGCTCGAGGTGACGGCCGACGGCCGCACGGCCGGGCGTCCGGTCCGGGTTGGCTACCGCGTCGTGCTCGCCGGGCCGCCGCGCGTGCAGGCGATCCTCGCGGCGCCCCAGCTGCTCGACGACGAGGCGGTGCGGCAGCAGCAGGTGGACCT
>DATDFP010000336.1:0-3895 GCA_036522535.1 Gemmatimonadales bacterium | reverse complement strand
GGCGCGCCAGCGCGCGGCGCTCGCGTGCATTGTGTTCGCGCTCGACCTCGACGCAGCGGACGCGCGCGCCGGGCGGCTCGTAGCCCAGACCACACGGGTGTCCGATGCCGTCGGGATGTTGACCCCGAGCGAGCTGGCCGTGCTCGCGCCCGCGACCGCTCACGCCGGCGCCGTGCAGCTCGCCGAGCGCGTCGGGACGGTCCTGCGTGAAGCGATCGGCAAAGGTGTGCTTCCCAAGGGGTCCACCCTGCGGGTCGGTTACGAGGCCGTGGCCAACCTCACGTATACGCCGGTCGATCCCGCGGAGTTGCTGGTGCGTGCCAGTGCGGCGCTGCGGAGCGGCCAACCGGAGCCCGGCCACGCCTGGGTGCGCCGCTTCGAGGCCGCTCTGCCCGCGGCGTCGCGCTCATCCAGGGCTTCATGAAGGCCGACCGTTTCCTGTTCTCCGCGCTGCTCGGCGGCGCCACGGTGGCCGCTCTGGGCTGCGGAGATCACGCGCCACTCGCCGTGCACTCCCGTGCGTCGGTGCCGCAGGCGGAGCTGCCGGGCTGGCTGCCGCTCCCAACAGGTCTGCTCCGGTGCTCCCCGCTCCCCTACGACTCGGTCACCGCGACGATCGGGCCGGAGGGCGGGACGCTCCAGGTGGGGCTGCATTCGCTGTCGGTGCCGCCGGGCGCGCTCGACGCGCCGGTGAGCATCACGGCAGTCGCGCCGTCGGACACGGCGAACCGTGTCCGCTTGCAGCCGGAGGGCCTCACCTTCCAGCGGCCCGCGTCCCTCGCGCTGAGCTACGCGAACTGCGATCTGCTCGGGATAGAGCAGCCCCTGCCGAAACGGATTGCCCAAACGACCGACGATCTGACGATTCTCGGATTCCTGCCTTCGGTCGACGAGGTGGCGTCGCAGACGGTCACCGGGCAGCTCAGACACTTCTCGGATTATGCCGTCGCCTGGTGAAGCTCGGGCGCCGGACCTCGTGGGTCCGCGCCGCGCCGGTGAGCGGCGTGCCGCTCCCGATCTGCTGCGCGAGGCCGGCGAGCGGGAGCGCGCCGGCTGTCTCCCCGAAGCGATCGAGCGTTACGAGTCCGCGATCGCGGCTGCGGAGGAGGACGGTGAGCAGAGGGTGTTGGCCGAAGCGCTGCGGCGGCTGGCGATCCTGCGACACCATCGGGACGAGGCCGCCCTGGCCCGCCGGCTGTGCCGCCGGAGCCACGAAGTGGCTCGACAGATCGGCGACGACATCCTCATCGCCGAGGCGCTCAACACCCTGGGTGGCCTGGATCTCACGGCCGGCTCCCTCGAGGACGCGCGCAACATGTTTCTCCAGGCCCTCGAGCTCGGCGGGTCGAGCCGGGCGCTCCGCGCCCGCGTGGAGCAGAATCTGGGGATCCTCGCGAACATCCAGGGCCAGCTGGACGAAGCGCTCACGAGGTACGGCCGCTCGCTCGAAGCGTACCGCGGGTGCGGCGATGAGCACGGCTGCGCGATCGCCTACCACAACCTGGGGATGGCCAGCGCGGACCGGGAGCTGTTCAACGAGGCGGAGGCGTACTTCCGGGCGAGTCGCGCGATTGCCGACCGCACCGGCGATGTGTACCTGCAAGGCCTCTGTCTGGTCAATCACGCCGAAGTGGACGTGGCACGCCAGCGCTTCGAGAACGCACGGCAGAATGCCGAGGCGGCGCTCGCCCTCTTCGATCAGCTGGGCGCCCGAGGCCCCAAGGCGGGCGCCTACCGGGTGCTCGGCATGGTCTACCGCGAGACCGGCCGCCCCGGGCTGGCCGAGTCCCGGCTTCGCTCGGCGATCGAGCTGGCGGTCACGTCGGGCTCCGTGCTGAACGAAGCGGAGGCGTCACGCGAGCTCGCGCTCTTGTACCAGGCGATGGGACGGAACCAGGAAGCCCTGGCGTTCTTGAACGCCGCGTATCGGCTGTTCCGCCGTGTGGACGCCCGCGTGGACTTGATCCACGTGGGTGGGAAAATGGCGGAGCTCGAAGGCACCTACCTGGCGGTGGTGCGGCACTGGGCCCGATCGATCGAATCGAGCGACAGCCACACGTTCGGCCACTGCGAACGCGTGGCGCGGAACGCGGTGGCCCTGGCCCGGGCGCTGGGGCTCGACGACAAGGAGGAGACGACCATCCTCCTCGGCGCCTATCTCCACGACCTGGGCGAGGTCCGGGTCCCGCACGAGATCCTCAACAAGGCCGGTCCGCTGACGCGCGAGGAGCGGGAGGTGGTGCGGATGCACCCCATGTGGGGGATCGAGCTCCTGGCGAGCGTCGAGTTTCCCTGGGACTTGAAGCCGATCATCCGCTGGCACCACGAGCGAACCGACGGGAGCGGCTACCCCGACCGCCTCAAGGGAGACGAAATCCCAATCGGGGCTCAGATCGTGGGGATCCTGGACGTGTACGATGCGCTGACGACCTCCCGGACCCATTCACCGGCTCTGCCGGTCACGCGGGCGCTCGAGGAGATCACCAGGCTCCGGCGCTGTTGGTCGGAACCGGTGTTCGAGGCGTTCCTGAGGGTCGTCCGCATGGTTTGACCGTTCGCTCTCGCCTCCGCCGCCCTCACGGCCCCAGTCGTGTGGCGATCCGGTTGATGTGGTCGTAGGCGAGCTGACCTGCGAGCGCAGCGTCGTGGCGCTCGAGCGCCTCGAGGATGGGACGGTGCTCCTTCGCGATCGTGGCCATGTCGACGACGCCCGAGCGGAGCACGACGAAGATGCGCGTGGGGACGAGCAACAAGTCCCAATGGCGCAGCAGGACGGGGCTCCCGCTCTGCGCCACGAGCGTGCGATGGAACACCTCGTCGTGGCGCACGTAGCCCCGCACGTTGCCGGCCGCTGCGGCCCGCTCGATCCCCGCAACGGCGCCGCCCATCTTCTCCCAGTCGGGGTCAGGCGCCTGCGCCGCGGCCAGCGCGGCCTCCCGCTCGATCAGCGCCCGCAGCCGATACGCGTCACGCATCTCGGTCGGGGAGACCGCGCGCACGCGCGTGCCGCGATGCGGCGCGGTCTCCACGTAGCGCAGCGCCTCGAGCTCGCGGAGCGCTTCGCGCACCGGCCCCTGGCTCGTGTGGAACTCGGCCGCGAGCTGCAGCTCGACCAGCCGCTCCCCCGGCGGGTACTTGCCCTCGAGGATGCGGCGCAGCAGGGTGTCGCGGATCTCGCGACCCATCGGGTTGCGAAAGGGGATCAGGGGCTCCGGGAACGGGTGGCGGTCCCGGTATTATAGATTATCGATAAACCTTCGGCCAACTGCGCGATGAGCGACGACCCGGAGACGGCCCCTGCGTTCCTGTTCGATCTCGACGGCACACTCGTGGATAGCGTCTACCAGCACGTCCTGGCGTGGCGGGAGGCGCTGGAACAGGCGGGGATCGAGCTCTCCGTCTGGCGCATCCACCGCCGCATCGGCATGAGCGGCGGCCTGTTCGTGAACGCCCTGTTGCGGGAGATCGGACGCAAGGTGACTGCGGAGCAAGTCGCACGGATCCTGAAGCTGCACGCGGAAGCCTACGGCCGCGTGGTGGCGCAGGTGCGGCCGCTGCCGGGAGCCCGCGACCTGCTCGCTTACCTCTCGCGGCGCGGCGTGCCGTGGGCGATCGCCACCAGCGGGCTGCTGGAGAGCGCCCGGCCCGCCCTCGAGATGCTCGGCGCGGGCCCGGAGGTTCCGGTGATCACCCGGGACCAGGTGCGGCACGCGAAGCCAGATCCGGACCTGTTCCTCGCGGCCGCGGCGCGCCTCGGCGTGGACGTCCGCGCGTCGGTCGTGGTGGGGGACAGCGTGTGGGATCTGCTCGCCGCCCGCCGCGCTCGCGCCCTCGGCGTCGGCCTCCTTTCGGGCGGCTACGGAGCGGAGGAGCTGGAGCGGGCGGGCGCCTATCG
>DATDFP010000335.1:0-4806 GCA_036522535.1 Gemmatimonadales bacterium | reverse complement strand
AGGGCGGCAAGGGCGGCAGGGGAGTGAGGAGCTGGGCACGGGGAGTCGCGCGGCGATCGTGCAGCTCGAGGATCCCGCTCCCGCGGGCGGCGGTGTGGTGGATGCGGAGGTGGTCGCGGGCGCGTGCGGTGGCGCGTTGCGGCTGCGGTGGCCCGACGGTCTGCGCGCGCCCGGCGGAACGACCTGGGTAGTGGCCGGGCGGTGGGCGGAGGAGGGGCCTAAAGATCGCGGCGTGCTGGTGGTGCGGCGCGCCCGGCTGCTCGACTCGACCCGGCTCGGGCGGGGCGGCCTACGCGACCGCGTCGTTGGGCGGGCGGACACCCTCTTCGGAGCGCGGGCGCCGATGGTCGATGCGCTGGTCATCGCGCGCCGCGCCGGGCTCGACCCGGACGTGCGGGAGCGCTACGCGCAAGCCGGGCTCGCGCATCTGCTCGCCATCTCGGGCCTGCACGTCGGGTTCATCGCGGCCTGGCTCGGCGTCGTGCTGGGTCTCACCGGGCTCGGGCCGCGGCCCCGTCTCGCGGCGGCCACGGTCCTGCTCCTCGGATACGTCTGGCTGCTTGGTTTCCCCGCACCCGCGACCCGGGCCGCGCTGATGCTCGCGCTCGGCGGCGTCTCGCGTTTGCGGCAGCGGGTTGCGGCTCCGGCGGGCACCATCGCCCTCGCGGCCCTACTCGTGATGCTCGTCGACCCCTGGTCGGTGCGCTCGGTCGGGGCGTGGCTCTCGGTCACGGCGGTCGCGTCGGTGATCTGGGCCCATCGCGCGGCCGAGCGGTGCCGGTGGCCGGTGCGGCTCGTCGCCCCCGCGCTCGCGGCGACGTTCGTGACCGCGCCCATAACCGCGTTTGCGTTCGGCACCGTGGCGCCGGTCGGCGTGCTCGCGAACCTTGTGGCGATCCCGCTCGCCGGTGTCGCGGTGCCCGGGCTGGTGCTGGCGCTCGCATTGTCCTGGCTGTGGCCGTGGCTGGCGGGACTTGTGGCTGCCGGGTCGGGGCTTGGCCTCGCCCTGCTCGATCTCATTGCCCAGGGGGCCGCGGCTCTCCCGGGTGGCCGCGTGGTGATGGTCGCCGGGTGGGGGGCGGCGGCGATTTGGCTCGGGGTCGCGGCCGCGGCCTGGTGGCTGTGGAACACGCCGCGCCGTCCCTGGCTCGTCGCCGCGCGCATCGCGTTCCTGACCACGGTCTTAGTCGCGACGTCCCTCCGGGGCGTCGTCTCACTCGACGAATGCCGTTGCCTGTCGGTACATTTTTTGGATGTGGGGCAGGGCGACGCCGCGGCGCTGCGGACGCCGGGCGGGCGCTGGATCGTGATCGACGGCGGCCCCCGCACTCCCGAGAGCGACGCCGGCCGGCGCGTGGTGATC
Source organism: Gemmatimonadales bacterium (assembly GCA_036522535.1). GTDB lineage: Bacteria > Gemmatimonadota > Gemmatimonadetes > Gemmatimonadales > GWC2-71-9 > AG12. Next base: position 3,443 of record DATDFP010000335.1, on the reverse strand, counting down.
CCGTTCCTGCGGCGTCACGGTGCCAGGGGGCTGGCGCTCATGGTCGCGACGCACGGCGACGCGGACCACCTGGGCGGGCTGCCGGCCGTCGTGGAGGCGTTCCACCCGGCGCTCGTGCTCGAGCCGGGGGAGCCGCTCGGCCGTCCGCTCTATCTCGAGTTCCTGGCCGGGGTCGAGGCCGCGGGGTCCCGCTGGCATGCGGCGCGGAGCGGCGACCGGATCGAGCTCGACAGCGTCACGCTCGAGGTTCTGAGCCCGGACAGTCTGTGGCTCGCGCTCCCGCTCGACGTGAACGAGCACGGCGTGGTGCTGCGGGTGAGCTACGGGAGCATGCGGCTCCTGTTCCAGGCCGACGCCGGGCTGCCGGTCGAGGCGCGTCTCGCGGGGCGGGTCGGCCGCGTCGAGCTGCTCAAGGTGGGGCATCACGGCTCGGCCAGCGCGACGTCCGACGCGTGGCTCGCCGAGCTCCGCCCGCGCGAGGCCGTGATCAGCGTCGGGGCGCACAACCATTACGGCCATCCGGCGCCCGAGGTGCTGGCACGGCTGCGACGCTGGGGCGGCGACATCTACCGCACGGATCAGGCGGGGACGATCACCTTCACGACCGACGGCCATGCTGCACACATCGACGTCCATCATCACGATTGAGCGGTTCATCATGGAGCAGGAGCGGCTGCACCCGGAGGCCACGGGGGAGCTGTCGAATCTGCTCTACGACCTGTGTCTCGCGGCGAAGATCATCTCCCGTCACGTGCGCCGCGCCGGACTGACCGACATCCTCGGCTCGGCCGGCGCGGTCAACGTTTCAGGCGACCTCCAGCAGAAGCTCGACCTGTTCGCGCACGACGCCGTCCAGAACGCGGTCCAGCACACGGGCCGCGTTTGCATCGTGGCCTCGGAGGAGGACGAGGAGCCGAAGGTGTGCCCGCCGCCGTCGCGGCGCGGCAAGTACGTGATCCTGTACGACCCGCTCGATGGCTCCACGAACATCGACGTGAACGTCTCCATCGGCACGATCTTCTCGATCCACCGGCGCGTCACCGCCCGCAAGGGCGAGCCCAGCCTTGCGGACTGTCTCCAGGTGGGGCGCAAGCAGATCGCCGCGGGTTACATCCTGTACGGCTCGAGCACGATGCTCGTGTACACCACCGGGCAAGGGGTGCACGGCTTCACGCTCGATCCGACGATCGGCGAGTTCCTATTGTCGCACCCCGACATCCGAACGCCCGAGACCGGGAAGTACTACAGCGTGAACGAGAGCAACTGGAACCGCTGGACGCCCGCGGTGCAGCGCGCCGTGGCGGCGTTCAAGAACGGCGACGGGCGGATGCAGGCGAAGAACGCGCGCTACATCGGCTCGCTCGTAGCCGACATCCACCGCAACCTCATCTCGGGCGGGATATTCCTCTATCCTGCCGACACCAGGTCGTCGGAGGGGAAGCTCCGCCTCCTGTACGAGGCGGCGCCCCTCGCGCTGGTGGTGGAGCAGGCTGGGGGCGCGGCGACCGACGGGGCGCGGCCCATTCTCGACCTCGTGCCGCAGAGCCTGCACCAGCGGACCCCGCTCTTCATCGGGAGCAAGGCCGACGTCGCCTTCGCCTCCGAGATTTTCGCGACCGCTTCCGTTCCCGCGTGACCGACCGCAAACCCGTTTACGGACCAGAGGACTGGCGAGGCGATCCGGAGCGCGACCTCGGCGCTCCCGGCGCGTTCCCGTTCACCCGCGGCGTTCATCCCACGATGTACCGCGGCAAGCTGTGGACGATGCGCCAGTACGCCGGCTTCGGGACGGCCGAGGAGACGAACGCGCGGTTTCGTCATCTGCTCGCCGCCGGCCAGACCGGCCTCTCGGTGGCGTTCGACCTCCCGACCCAGATGGGGTACGACTCGGACCATCCCATGGCCGAGGGGGAGGTGGGGCGGGCCGGGGTGGCGATCGACACCGTGGACGACCTCGAGCGGCTGTTCCACGAGATTCCGCTCGACCGCGTCTCGACCTCGATGACCATCAACGCCACGGCGCCGATTCTCCTCGCGATGTATGTCGTGGTGGGCGAGGAGCAGGGGGTTCCGCGCACCAGGCTCCAGGGCACGGTGCAGAACGATATCCTGAAGGAGTTCATCGCACGCGGCACGTACATCTACCCGATCGAGCCGTCGCTGCGCCTCGTCACGGACGTGTTCCGGTTCGTGCACGCCGAGGGGATGAGCTTCAACCCCATCTCGATCTCCGGCTATCACATGCGCGAGGCCGGGGCGACCGCGGTGCAGGAGCTCGCGTTCACGTTCGCGAACGGGCTCGAGTACGTTCGCCGGGCGGTCGCGGCCGGGTTGGACATCGACGGGTTCGCCCCGCGGCTGTCGTTCTTCTTCGCGGCGTTCACGGACCTGTTCCTGGAGGTCGCGAAGTTTCGGGCGGCGCGCCGGCTGTGGGCGCGTCTCATGAGGGAGAAGTTCAACGGTGGCGATGCAGCCTGTCGTCTCCGGTTCCACACCCAGACCGGGGGCTCGACGCTCACCGCGCAGCAGCCCCAGAACAACATCGTGCGGGTCGCGATCCAGGCGCTCGCGGCGGTGCTGGGCGGCACCCAGTCGCTGCATACGAACGCGTACGACGAGGCGCTCGCGCTGCCGACGGAGCAGAGCGCGACGCTGGCGCTCCGGACCCAGCAGGTGCTCGCCCACGAGACTGGCGTCCCCGACACGGTGGATCCGGCGGGCGGGAGCTGGTATGTGGAACATCTCACCGACCAGCTGGAGCGCGAAGCGCGGGCGCTCATCGCCGAGATCGAGGACGCTGGCGGCGCGGCGCGGGCGGTCGAGCAGGGGGTGTTCCAGGCCGCGATCGCCAGGAGCGCCTACGAGCAGCAGAAGGCGCTCGAGTCGGAGGAAACCGTGGTGGTGGGTGTGAACAAGTATGCCGACGACCTGACGATCCCTTCCGTGCCGGCGCCCGACTATTCCGCGCTCGCGGCGGCTCAGCGCCAACGCGTGGCGGAGCAGCGCGGGATGCGAGATGCGGGATGCGTCATGCGCGCGCTGGGTGATGTCGCTGCCGCTGCGCGCGACGCCGCTGCGCCCCTGATGGAGCCGATCATCGACGCGGTGCGGGCGCGCTGTACGGTCGGCGAGATCTCGGACGTGTTGCGGGGAGTGTGGGGGGTGTACAAGCCGGGGTGAGGCAGGTGTCTGGTGTCTGGTGTCGGGTGTCAGGTGTCGGGGGTCGGCGGTGCGTTCGTCACGACCTGGGCACCTGGGGCCGGTGGACGCGTCGGGGCATAGGTCAACACATCCTGCGATGTGGCTTTCGCAATTTTTCGCCCTTGCCTCCCAAAGCAAGCACACTCTAGTGTGGCGTCCCAGGAGTGCCTTGCCGAATGCGGCGCCGGTGGGTTCCGCCGGGCGCTGTGGTGCGGCGTGGACACGGCGCTTGGGCGCAGCGC
>DATDFP010000334.1:0-2451 GCA_036522535.1 Gemmatimonadales bacterium | reverse complement strand
CAAGACGGCTATTCCGGACGGGCTGGATGCGACCGTGCTCGCGCGGGTCATGGAGGAAGGGTATGGACCGGGGGCCTGGCACGGCCCCGATCTGAAGGCGGCGCTTGCCGACGTGCCGCCGGAGCTCGCCTTCTGGCGGCCGGCGCCGGGACGCCACAGCATCGCGGAGATCGCGCTCCATCACGCCTACTGCACGCGCTCCGTCCGCGGACAGCTCTCGGGCACGCCACCGGAGCCGTTCGTGCTGGAAGGCGAAGACTGGTTCGCCCTGTCCGACCGGGCCGGCCTCACCTGGCCCGAGATCCTGGCCGTGGTGGACGCAGAACAGGGCCGGTTAGCCACGCTCGTCGCCGACATCGCCGCGGGCCGAGTGCGACCGTCACTCGGGGACGCCGAGCGCTTCGAGCTGGTCCTCGGCATCACCTGCCACGCTGTCTACCATGCGGGCCAGGTGCAGCTGATCAAGCGGCTGCACGCGGAGTAAACCGCGTGCGTCACCACCATGACCAGAACTCGACGCGGAGGAACCGCCGCAAGCGGCGGGTTAGCACGTCGAGCGCCGGCCGCTTGCCGGAGTAGATCCGAGCGTAGCCGGACATCTCCGGCTTGACGGACCCGGAGTCGTTGGGGATGTCGATGGTGACGCGCACGGTCCGCCCGCCGGAGTTGTCTTGTTGCGCGGCGGGCGCGATTGACGTCACGCGGCCCTCGAACGCGCGTTCCGGATAGGCCCGGAGCCGGAGCACGCCGCGCTGGCCGACGCGCACGTCCCCGATCTCCCGCTCGGGAACGGAGATTTCCGCCGTCACGGTGTCGACGGCGTACACCTGGGCGATCAGGTCCCCCGGCTTCACGTACTCGCCGATTCGCTCCTTGAGCTTCGGCGTCGTGATCACGCCCCCGTGCGGCGCCGTCACGACCAGGCGGGCCAGCCGCTCCTCCAGCCGGTGCTGCTGCGCCTCTGCACTCGCGATTTCCTGCCCGAGGGCAACGAGCGACTCGGGCCGCGTGCCCGCGCGCAGCAGGTCCAGCCGGGCCCGGGCTTCGTCGCGCTCCTTGGTGAGCACGGCCACGCGCTCCTGGGCCTGCTCGAGGTCGGCGTGGGTCACGGCCTGTATGGACGCGAGGGCCCGCACGCGCTCGAGCTCGGCGACGGCGTAGGGCAAGTGCTCCTCCGCCTTGTCCACCGCGAGCTGGGCCACCTCGATCTCCTTGGGCCGTGGTCCCGCTCGGAGCATCTGCAGCCGCGCGTACTTCGCTCCGAGGTCGCCTTCCACCACACGCAATTGCGCCTCGTCGTCACGCGCGGCGAGGCGGGCGATCGTGTCGCCGGCCGCGACGCGCGCGCCCTCGCCCACGTAGACTCGCTCGATGACGCCCTCGACCTGGGCGCGCACGTCGTTGCGTGCGGGCAGGATCTTCAGCTCTCCCGAGGCCGTGAGATCGATCCGGATGAGGGCGAGCAGGGCGCCGAGGCCGGCGAGCGCGACGAGCAGCTTCACCCGGCCCGGCACCCGGGCGAGCCGGGCCGGTTCGTGCGGCAATACTCTCTTGAGCGGGTTCCCGAGGGCGAGATTGGCGATCCCCGCGAACAGGAGGAATCCCCACCCCTGGTAGCGCTGCGTGAGCGAGCCCGCGAGGTACAGGGCGAACCGCGTCAGCAGCCAGTACGAGAACGTCGCGGCGACGAGACCGTAGGCGATGAAGATCCGCCGCTCGCGCGGCGTGGGCTCCTCGTCGACCGCAGGGGCGGAGCCCAGCGCGCGCTTGATCGCCTCCTGCACGTACTGGAACGCCCGCCACCGCAGGTTGGGGACCTCGAGCCAGTCGCTGAGGAGGTAGTAGCCGTCGAGCTTGATCAGGGGATTGAGGTTGAAAAACTGCCGTACCCCCGACGTCAACACGATCACGAGCGCCGCCGAGCCGAGCCAGGTACCGGGCTCGGCGATGCGCCAGATGATGACCGCCAGCCCCCACACGAACAGCTCGAAGAACGCGCCAGCCGCCATCACCCAGAGGCGCTTGGCTTTCTCCGGAAACAACCAGGAGTCGCTCACGTTGCAGTAGAACGCCGGGCCGCCGTAGATCAGCAGGAACCCGAGCTCGTGCACCTGCCCGCCGAAATGCTTGCAGGTGAGGCCGTGCGCGAACTCGTGCAGCACTGTGACGGCGAAAATGGCGGTCCATATCAGCACCAGGCCGTGGGCGCCCCACAAGCGCCGCAGGTCCGGGCCCAGCTCGGCGCGATTGCTCAGCAGGATCGCGAGGCCTGTGACGATCACCGCGATCGCGAGGGTTACGAACGCCGGCGTGAAGAGGAACCGGATTCTCGGGTGGAGCGAGGTAAACAGCCGCTCCGGATCGAACGCTTTGACGCGGAGCCAGAGGGCGTTGCCGCCGAAGAATTTGCCGCCCGGCTTGCCGGGGCCCGCCCTTCCGTCCTCGGGCGCG
>DATDFP010000333.1:0-16445 GCA_036522535.1 Gemmatimonadales bacterium | reverse complement strand
TCACGGAGCAGGGCGAGGTCGTGTCGTTCAAGTACGCGAACCGCGGTACCGCGGCCTATCAGGCGGAGCTCCTGGCCGCGAGCGTGCTCGAGCACTCGCTCAAGTCAGGGCGGGAGCGGGCGCTCGTCCCGACGGCCGAGTTCGACGAGGCGATGGAAGCCCTCTCGGGAGCGGCCCACGCAGCCTATCGCCGCCTCGTCGAGCACCCCGACCTGGTCGCGTACTTTCAGGAGGCGAGCCCCCTCGAGGAGATCGGGCTGCTCAACATCGGCTCGCGCCCGGCCCGGCGGTTCGGGGCGCGCACGCTCGCCGACCTGCGCGCGATCCCATGGGTATTCGCGTGGACGCAGAACCGTCACTTCGTGCCGGGCTGGTACGGGGTCGGGAGCGGGGTCGCGACGTTCCTGGAGGTCCGCGGCGCCCGGGGCGAGGCGCTCCTCAAGCGCATGTTCGCCGACTTCCGCCTGTTCCGTCTGATCATGGACGAGGTGGAAAAGACCCTCGCGTACGTCGATCTCGGGCTCGCCCGCGAGTACGCCGGGCTCGTTCAAGACGCTGGGGCGCGCGAGAGCGTTCTCTCGCTGATCGAGGAGGAATACCACCGCACGGTCGAGGCCGTGCGCCGCGTGACGGGGAGCGGCGATCTCGCGGAGCGGTTCCCCCGGTTTCGCGAGCGGCTCGCGCGTCGCCTGCCGACCCTCAACCAGGTGAACCGCCAGCAGATCGAGCTGCTGCGGCGTTACCGTGCTGCCGCGGGCGACATGACGCAGGAGAGCTATCTCGCGCCGCTGCTCCTGTCCATCAACTGCATCGCGGCGGGGTTTGGGACCACCGGCTGACTACGTCGCACGTCGCACGTCACACGTCACACGCTGCAGGACGCCGCATTCCACGACCACCTGGGCCGGCTCTCGGACTCGTGCGACATGCGACGTGCGTCGTGAGACGCAGTTAGATTTCAGCATGCACGACTCCCTCTACTTCACCGAGCAGCACCTCCAGGTCCGAGACATGGTCCGCGACTTCGCGCGCCAGGTCATACGGCCCACGGCCCGGCGCTACGATCTCGAGAGCCAGTTCCCCTGGGACAACGTGAAGCAGATGGCCGGCCTCGGGCTGTTCGGGATACCCTGGCCCGAGCAGCTCGGCGGCGCGGGGATGGACTACCTGTCGTACATCATCGTCATCCACGAGCTCGCGAAGGTCGATGCCAGCCACGCCATCACGGTCAGCGCGCACACCACGCTGGGCACGTCGCCGATCGTGGACTTCGGGACGGACGAGCAGAAGCAGCGGTTCGTCCCGCTGCTCGCGACCGGCAAGGTGCTGGGCGGCTTTGGGCTCACGGAGCCGGGCGCGGGCTCGGACGCCGGCGGCACGAAGACGGTCGCCGTGGACCGGGGTGACCACTACGTGCTGAACGGATCGAAGATCTTCATCACCCATGCGGGCGTTGGTGAGATAATCGTCGCCACCGCCCGCACCGATCCCGCCGCCAAAAAGACCCGCGGCATCACGTCCTTCATCGTGACGAAAGACACCTGCGACCTGGCCGAGGCGACCCGAGTGGGGACCGGCCACGATCCGGCGCTGCCCAAGTGTCCAGGGGTGATCGCCGGGAAGAAGGAAGACAAGCTCGGCTGGCGCGCCTCCGACACCCGCGAGCTCGTGTTCCAGGACGCCATCGTCCCCAAGGAGAACGTGCTCGGGCAGTTCAACGGCGGCTTCCGCCACATGCTGCACACCCTGGACGGCGGGCGCATCGGCCTGGCCGCGCTGGCGCTCGGGATCGCCGAGGGCGCGCTCGAGGAGTGCCTCGCGTTCACCTCCACGCGCAAGCAGTTCGGCAAGGCCGTGGCGACCTTCCAGGGTGTCCACTTCGCTCTCGCCGACATGGCGACCGAGATCGAGGCCGCGAAGCACCTCGTCTACCACGCCGCCTGGCTGAAGCAGACGGGCCGGCCGTTCAAACGCGAAGCCGCCATGGCGAAGCTCTACGCCTCGGAGCTCTGCATGCGCGCCACGATCAAGGCCGTTCAGCTCCACGGCGGCTACGGCTACACCACGGAATACCCGGTGGAGCGGATGATGCGGGACGCGAAGATCTGCGAGATCGGGGAGGGAACGAGTGAGATCCAACGCATCGTCATCGCCAGACAGCTCCTGGGAGACCTGATAGACTGAGGGCGGTCAAGGGCGGTGGAGGACGGTGGAGGGCGGTAGAGGGCGGGCGAGGGACTTACGCGCGCCGCCCCTTCAACTTCGCGACCGACTCGTAGAGCTTCCATGTCAAGAACCGAGCTCGGTTTTGCAGGTCGTCTAATCCCTTCCAGCGCTCCTCTGTGAGAAACCCAAGCTCCTTCGAGATGCGGAGAGTGTAGCCAAGTTCGGCGAGCGACCCGAGGGAGATATCGAGAAACCGGCGAAACTCAGCGGAGCCTCGTCGAGCGGACCCCTCGACGATATTGGCGGCGCCCGAGAAGGCAGCCCGGCGCGCCTGAGAAATCAGTCCGTACAGTTCTTGCTTCGGGAAGTCTTGTGTGGCTCGATAGACTGCGAGCACCAAGGCATGACATTCCCTCCATGCTGCGAACCGCTCGTACGGTGCCATGGGTGGGAATACCCACCCGTGGGATCAACCCACCGTCAAATCGTGGCACACCGCCCTCCACCGCCTTCCACCGCCTTCCACCGCCTTCCACCGCCCTTCACCGCCCTAGGACGCCTTCGACCGCCAGGTTCCTTACGAGAAACGCCCACCGATCCGCCTGCTCCTCGATGATCTTGCTGGTCGGCTTGCCTGCGCCGTGCCCAGCCTTGGTTTCGATCTGGATGAGCACCGGTTTGGCGCAGCCCTGCGCGGCCTGCAGGGCGGCCGTGAACTTGAACGAGTGCCCGGGCACCACGCGGTCGTCGTGGTCCGCCGTGGTGACCAGGGTTGCGGGATAGCAGGTGCCCGGCCGGATACGGTGGTAGGGCGAGTACGCGTACAGATAGGGGAACTGGCTCGCGCTGTCCGCCGAGCCGTACTCGGTCACCCACGCCCAACCGATCGTGAACCGGTGGAAGCGCAGCATGTCCATGACGCCCACCGCGGGCAACGCCGCCGCGAACAGGTCCGGCCGCTGCGTCATCGCCACCCCGACCAGCAGGCCGCCGTTGGACCCGCCGCCGATCGCGAGCTTCGCCGGTGACGTATAGCCCGCGGCGATCAGGTACTCCGCCGCCGCGATGAAGTCGTCGAACACGTTCTGCTTCTTCTCATGCATCCCCGCCTGGTGCCACTCCTCACCATACTCGCCGCCGCCCCGCAGGTTCGGCACCGCGTACACGCCCCCCATCTCCAGCCACACGATGATGCTCACGGAGAAACTCGGCGTGAGACTGATGTTGAACCCGCCGTAGCCGTAGAGGTACGCCGGGTTCGAGCCGTCGAGCTTCAGCCCCTTCTTGTGCGTGATGAACATCGGCACGCGGGTGCCGTCCTTGCTCCGGTAGAACACCTGCGTGGTCTCGTAGCCCGAGGGGTCGAAGTCGATCGCCGGCCCCTTGAAGACGCTCGTCTCGCCGGTCTTGAAATCGTACCGGAAGATTGTCGTCGGATACAGGAACGAGGTGAACGCGTAGAACATCTCGTCGTCTCTCCGCTCACCGCTGATGGAGACGACCGATCCCAGCGCGGGCAGCTCCAGGCTCTTCTGCGGCCGTCCGTCCAGGGCGAACAGCCGGAGCTGGGAATGCGCGTCGTGCAGGTAGTTGGCGACGAAGGCGTCGTGGATGATCCGGACCGTCTCGAGAACGTCGTCGCCCTGCGGGATCATCTCGCGCCACCGGGCCCGTTCGGGGTGTCGCGTGTCTATCGCGATCACCCGTTTGCGGGGCGCATCGAGATCCGTGAGGAAGTAGAACAGCGGACCGTCGTTGCCGACGAACCCGTAGCTCGCGTCGAAGTCGTCGAGCAGCCGGACGACCTGGCCCGTCACCCGCGGGTGCTTCGGGTCTTCGAGATCGAGATAGTAGACACGGTTGCGCCGGTCGGTGCCGAGCCATACGTGCAACACGGCGTAGCGGCCGTCGTCCGTCACGTCGGCGCCGAATCCCCAGTCGGGCTCGTCGGGACGCTCGTAGACCAGGATGTCCTCCTCCTGGCCACGACCGAGGCGGTGGTAGTAGAGCTTCTGGAACCGGTTGACCCCGGTGAGCGACTTGTCGGTGGCCAAGGGCTCGGGGTAGCGACTGTAGAAAAACCCGGCGCCGTCGTGGGTCCAGGAGACGCCCGAGAATTTGATCCACCGGAGGTGATCGTTCAGGTCGCGCCCTGTGGCGACGTCACGCACGCGAAACTCCTCCCAGTCGGACCCGCTCGCGGAGGTCCCGTAGGCGAGGAGGCGGCCGTCCTCCGACACCCCGAGCGTCGATACGGCGACGGTCCCATCTTGCGATAGCAGGTTCGGATCGAGCAGCACCTCCGGGTCGCCGCTCCGCGAGGGCTGCTTGTACAGAACCGACTGGTTCTGGAGCCCGTCGTTCTTGAAGAAGAAATACCGCCCACCTTTTCGGAACGGCGCGCCGTACTTCGGATAGTTCCAGAGCTTCTTGAGCCGTTGCAGGATCCCCTCCCGCGCCGGGATCTGCGCGAGGTAGGCGGCGGTGAGCTCGTTCTGCTGCTCGATCCACCGCCTCGTCTCCGCGCTGTCCGGGTCTTCGAGCCAGCGATACGGGTCGTGCACCTTGGTCCCGTGGTAATCGTCCACCACGTCGGCCGTGCGGGCGGGAGGGTAGCGGAGGGTTTGGGCGCCCATGGACGGCACGGCGCCGAGCAGGATGTCTGTCAGGATCAATGCTCCTCGGACCGTAGTGGGAAGCGCGGGCGGCATAGGGGAATAAATCTCGGGCCCATTGACCTAAGTCGCAAGCCCGCTTATATTTACCGTATGCATTGGATTTCGGGACTGCTCCGGCTCCCACGCCTCGTCGACGCGCCGCGACAGGGCGTCCCGTCCAATCGGTTGCACGGCTTCGTCAACTTCCGCGAAACGTCTGCTTGCTGGAACAACAATGGGATCCCGGCTGGCTGCTGGCCAACCGGGGTCGAGGGCTCATGCTTTGAAACGCGAAATCCTCATCAGTGGAGGCCCGCGCGAGACCCGCGTGGCGATTCTGGAGGACGACCGCCTCGTTGAACTGTTGGTGGATCGTCCCGACACCCGCCGCATGGTGGGCGACATCTATCTCGGCAAAGTCGATGCCGTTCTGCCGGGCATTCAGGCCGCCTTCCTCGACATCGGGACCGAAAAGAGCGCCTTCCTCCACGCTTCCGACCTGATCGAATCCGAGGACGAAGACGAGCCCGGCGAGCCGGAGGATGAGAACGGCAACGGCGGTGCCGGTCGCGGGACTGGGGGAGGGAGCGGGGGCCGCCGGCGGCTGCCCAACATCGCCGACGAGCTGAAGAAGGGCCAGACCAAGATCGTCCAGGTCGTGAAGGAGCCGATCGGCTCCAAGGGGCCGCGGGTTACGGCCCAGGTCTCGCTCGCCGGCCGGTTCCTCGTCTACATGCCGTTCGCGACCAAGGTCGGCGTGTCCCGCAAGATCGATAACCGCGAGCAGCGTGCCAAGCTGCGCGAGATGGTCACGAAGCTCGTGCCCAAGGACTCCGGCGGCTGGATCATCCGCACCGTCGCCGAAGACCTGACTGAAGACAGCTGCCGCCGCGAGATCGAGCAGCTCCACGGGCTCTGGAAAAAGATCAAGCGCAAATCCGGCTCCGCCCGCGCGCCCGCGCTCTTGCAGCGGGAGACGAGCCTCACCCGAGGCATCATCCGCGACCTGTTCAGCGACAAGGTAGACTCGCTGCTCGTCGACTCGAAGATGCTGTACAACGAGGTGGTGCAGTACCTTAGCCAGGTCGACCGCGAGTTGATCGCCCGTGTGAAGCTGCACGACGCCGAGGCTGCGCTCTTCGACGAGTACGACATCGAGGCGGAGATCCGGAGCCTGTTCAACGCGCGGGTGGACCTACCGACGGGCGGCTACGTCGTCATTCAGCCGACCGAGGCCCTGACGTCGATCGACGTGAACACCGGCCGCTATACGGGGAAGAAGGATCCCGAGAGCACGATCCTGAAGACGAACCTCGAGGCGGCCCGCGAAGTGGCGCGCCAGCTGCGGCTGCGCGACATCGGCGGGATCATCGTCGTGGACTTCATCGACATGGAATCCCGGGGAAACCGCGACAAGGTGCTTCAGGAGTTGCGCGCCCACCTGGGGCGGGACCGGGCTCGCACCAAGGCGTTCGCCGTCTCGGAGCTCGGGCTCATCGAGATGACGCGCCAACGAGTGCGACCCTCGCTGTGGCACTCGATGACGGCCGAGTGTCCGACTTGCCAGGGGACCGGCCGCGTGTTCCGGCCCGAGGTCGTGGTGCGGCGCATGGAGCGCTCCCTCAAGCGCGCGGGGGCGGAGCACAAGGAGCACCAGCTCGCGGTGCGGCTCCATCCGGAGGTGGCGCTGTACCTGGTGGAGCAAGAGCCTAACTTCCTGCGACAACTCGAGAAGCAGACGGGCCTCGAGCTGGAAGTGCGCGACGACCCGATGATGCGGCTCGACGAGTTCCGGATGATGGCGAAGCCGGCTGGGCGGGATGTCACCGAGCAGTACGCTGTAGCATGACTCGGGATGCGGGATGCGAGAGGCGGGATGCGTCCCCACGCATCCCCCATCCCGCATCCCCCATCCCGCTTGACCGAGTCTAAGCACCCATCTAGCTTCCGTCGCTCATGACCTACGCCATCTTCGCGATCGGCAGCCGCCAGTTCAAAGCCGAGCCGGGCCTGACCCTCAAGGTCCCGAAGCTCACTGCCGAACCGGGAAGCACGGTTACGTTCGACCGTGTGCTCCTCGCGAGCGACGGCAAGGCGGTGCAGACCGGCGCGCCGCTGGTGCAGGGCGCGAAGGTGACGGCCGAGGTGGTGCGGCACGGCCTGGGGGAGAAAATCCGGATCTACCGGTTCGCGCGCCGCACCGGATTCCGGCGGCATGCCGGTCACCGGCAGCCGTTCACCGAAATCAAGATCGCCGACGTGCAGCTCAACGGCTGAGGTCATCCATGGCTCACAAGAAGGGCGTCGGTTCCTCCCGCAACGGCCGCGATTCGGGGCCGAAGTATCTCGGCGTGAAGAGGTTCACCGGGGAGTTTGTGACGGCGGGCAGCATTCTCGTAAAGCAGCGCGGTACCAGGTTCCATCCCGGGTCGAACGTGCGCCGCGCGTCCGACGACACGTTGTTCACGGTGGTCGACGGCGTGGTGAAGTTCGAGCACAAGAACAAGAAACGCTACAAGGTGAGCGTCTATCCAACTGCCAACTAGGGCGGCAGGGGCGGCAAAGGCGGCAGGGGCGGCAAGGCTTGACCTTGTCGCCTTTTTTTGATGTATCGGGGCGTGTTACGGGTTGCGCACCGGAGACGTGCCCTGCGCATCATATCCCGATGGCATGCTACGAGCGCCTTGCCGCGTGGAAGCTGTCTTACGAACTCTGCCTGAGGGTCTATGACGCAACAGAATCGTTCCCAAAGAGCGAACTCTACGGGTTGACGTCGCAAGCTCGGCGCGCAGCCTTCTCGGTGGTCGCGAACATTGCTGAAGGCGCGGCCAAGCGAGGCGGGAGAGAATTCAAACGCTATCTCGACATCGCGCTCGGCTCAATCACCGAGCTCGAGGTCGCGCTCCGCCTCGCCCGCGATCGCGGATATCTCGCCGGCGACCCGTGGACCAAACTGGAAGCCCTTCGGAACCATGCCGGTGCGGTAACACGGCGTCTCTACCGAGCACTTGGATAGTCAACCAACCTTGCCGCCCTTGCCGCCCTTGCCGCCCCTGCCGCCTTCTAGTAGTCAGGTGGCAGCTTCTTGTACCTCTCGAATAGCTCCGTCTGGCGGCTGCGCAGCGGGACCTCCTTTCCACGGATCAGCACGTGCTCCGCCGCGCTGGTGAACTCGAACGGATCACCAGACCACACCACGACATCCCCCACTTTCCCGGGCTCGAGAGAGCCGTACCGGTCCGCCACGCCGAACGCCTCGGCGGCTGAGAGCGTCACCGCGCGCAGCGCCTGGTCCCAGGTCATGCCGTAGGATACGGCGTTCCCGGCCTGCTGGCGGAGGTTGCGCGCGTTGTGCGTGTCGGTCTCCATCAGGACGACCTTCACCCCGGCCTTCGCGAGCAGCGCGGCGTTCTCGTAGCGGATCCCCAGCGCATCGTACGACGGGATGTTGTCCATCGGCTCGACCAGCACCGGCACGCCGGCCCGAGCGACCTCGTCGGCGATCTCCCACCCCTCGGCCGCGCCCGCCAGGATCAGCTTCAGCTTGTACTCCCTCCCGATCCTGAGCGCCGTCTCGATGTCGCTCTTGCGGTTTGCGACCGCGATCAGCGGCAACTCTCCCCGCAGCACCGGGAGCAGCGCTTCCAGGTCCGCGGCCGGCGCCGCGAGCGGCTGCATCTGAGCGCGGCCGTAATCCCCCTTGCGGCGCCCGTATTCGAGCGCGTCGCCGAAGACCCGGCGCAGCCGCTGGGCGACACCGGCTCGGGACCCGCCCGCCTCGTCCTTCACATCTTCGTTCAGCCGGGCGACGATGGCGACCGGCGACTTGACGACCATCTGCTCGATCGTCGCGCCATCCAGGTCGATCAGGACGGCCTGCCCGCTGATCAGATGACCATCGGGCGCGGCGAGGGCGGTGGTGATCCCTTCAATGCGCGTCACGGGAATGAGCGCGGAGGCGGGGTTGATCCCCTCGGCGACGTTGAACGCGGCCGCAACGGTGTCGCTCGCGAGCGCGCCTTCCCGCGTGCCGCGCACCGCATTGATCTCGACGAGTCCCATCTGGCCGCCGCCGTCGATCAGGCCGGGCGTCACCCACTTGCCCGTGGCGTCGATCCGCGTGGCGCCCGACGGAATGGTCACGTTGGCGCCAACGGCCGCGATGTTCCCGTCGCGGATCAGCACCGTGCCGTTGGCGATCTTCGGGCCGGAGACGGGATAGACGGTCCCGCCCGTGACGGCGATGGTCTGAGCGAGTAGCAGAGCGCCGATCATTGGCCCAGCTCGAAGTCGGTGCGCGGCTGGTGCGCCGGATCGCTCCGGTCGTACACGAGCCAGCCATCGTTGTAAACCTGAACGGCTTTCGCGTACACGGAAAACGGATCGCCCGACCAGACCACTAAGTCTGCCATCTTCCCGGGCTCGAGCGTGCCTACGACCGAGTCCAGGCCGAGCACCCAGGCCGGGTTCGCGGTGATCCAACGCAGCGCCTGGTCGCGGGTGATCGGGATGCCGGAGCGCTGGCCGGCATACATGGCTTTGGCGGCTTCCTGGTTGAGCCGCTGGATGCCGCTCGGACTGTCGGAGTGAATGGCGGGTCGCCCGCCCGCCTGCTGGTTGAGCGCCGCGTTCTGCTGGATTCCGTCCATTGCCTCTTCCTTGAACCCCCACCAATCGGCCCACACCGATACCGACGTGCTGTCGTGGGCAAGGAGGTCGGCGATCTTGTACGATTCGACAGCGTGGTGGAAGGAGCGGACCTTGAACCCGAACTCACGGGCGAGATCGAGCATTTGCGCCATCTCGTCCGCGCGATAACAGTGGATCTGCACGTACATGTTGCCGCGCAGCACCTCCGCCAGCGTCTCCAGCCGCAGGTTCCGCTCCGGCGGCTCCCCCTTGTGATCCCGGTTCCACGCGTCCCACTTGCGGCGGTAGGCCTCCGCCTGCGCGAACGCGCTGCGGTATCCGGCCATGTTGCCCATGCGGGTCGAGGGCGCCTGGTGACGCTGCCCGTAGACCCGTTTCGGGTTCTCCCCGCACGCCATCTTCAGCCCGTAGCGGGCGCCCGGAAACTTCATGTCCTGCACCGTGCGAGCCGGCACGAGCTTCAGCACTGCGCTCCGGCCGCCGATGAGGTTGCCGGACCCGGGGAGAGCCTCGATCGTGGTGATCCCGCCCGCGATCGCGAGCGGAATCTGCGGATCCTGCGGCCAGAACGAATGCTCGGCCCACACCTCGGACGTCACAGGGCTGGTCAGCTCGTTGCCGTCTGACTCCGCGTCGGTCCCCGGCGCGGCGTAGACGCCTAGATGCGAGTGTGTGTCGATGAGACCTGGCGTGACGTATTTGCCGGCGCCGTCCACGATCACCGCACCGGCAGGCGCGGTCACGGCCGCGCCCTCCCCCACGGCCAGGATTCGGCCATCCTTGAACGAGATCGCCCCGTTCGGTATTTCCCGGCCCGTCGCCGTCATGATCGTCGCATTCCGGATCACCACGGGTGGGTAGGGATGCCGCCGGTACGTCGAGGGATACTGCGCCCGACTCACACTCAGGCTCTCCGCCGCCGTCACCGGGGGCGCGGCGGCCTTCGAGGTGGCGCGCCCACCCGCCGACGCGCATGCGCTCGACAGCGCGAGCAAGAGATGCGGAGTGCTTCGCACCGCGGTGCTCCTCACTTGACGAGTTCGATGACGAACGGCTGTCCCACGAATTCGGTCTTGACGACGCGGCGCGGCGTGTCGACGCTCACCCAAATGATCAGGGGAACACGCGCGCCGCTCACGTCGATGTGATACGCCTGGAAAGCCCCCGCCGGGACGCTGACGCGCTCCGGGGCCCCGACCTTGAACGTCAGCGGCTTCGTGACCCTCTCGCTTGGCGAGAAGAAGCCCACGGTGAACGTCTTGCCGGGGGCGAGCGGGAAGGCGGGGACGACGATCGGCACCGTGTTCTCGTCCAGCGTGCCCGGCGGGAGCACAGTGTCGATGTCGAACTGCCGCACGGTCCCGTCCTGCTGCGGGACATCGGTCCGCCCCTTCACGCGCGCCTCGGCGTACTTCAGGTGCGTCTCGGCCTTCTGGCCCTGCTGGACGGTGACCTGATCGAGCAGCCGCGGCGAGCCGTCCGATGGGTCGAGCACGACGGTCGTCTGCTGCTGGAAGACGGGGCCGAGATCGCTCCGCTCGCTGTAGATCAGCGAGTCGGCGGCGTGCCGCAGCGTCGAGACGCTCCCACCGACCGGATTCCCCTGGATCAGCACGCGCAGGCTGTCGGAGTGCGGCGCGAACTGAGCGGTGTCGAGCGAGATCGCGCCGGCCTTCGGATTGAGATCGGCCGGCGTGAGGGGCTTGCCGTCCACGTCTACGATCCGGACCGGCGCAACGCCCGCGAGCCTGTCGGCAAGCTTCGTCGCATCGCCCACGACGACGATGGCCAGGGCGTCGCGCCGGTACAACCGGGCGGCCGCCGCGCGCGCCTGCGACGCCGTTACGGCGGCGAGTCGCTCACGGTAGAGGCGCAGGTAATCATCGCCCAGTCCCAGGAGCTTCGCATTGGCCACCTGGCCCGCGACCTGGCTCGGAGTCTCGATGGTGAGCGGGAAGGATCCGACGAGAAACCCCTTCGCCGAGGCCAGCTCCGAGTCGGGGATCGCCTCGGTCCTGACCCGGTCCACCTGACGGAGCAGCTCCGTGAGCGCGCTGTCGGTCACGTCGCTCCGCACCTCCGCGCTCGCCTGCCAGTACCCGACGCCGCGGTAGCGACGCAGGTTCGCATAGGCGCCGTACGTCCAGCTCTTCTGTTCCCGCAGGATGAGGAACAGCCGCGAGTCGGCGCCTCCGCCCAGCACCTGGGTCGCGACTCGGGCGGGGTAGTAGAGCGGATCAGTCGGCAGGATCGTCGGGTTGCCCAGCACGATGTTCGCCTGCGTCGAGCCGGGCCGGTGCACGAGCAGGATGTCGGTTGCGGTCCTTGCAGGCGTGGCGCGCGGCGCCGGCGCGGCGGGCGGCGCGCCGTGCCACCCCGGGAACGCCTTGTCCACCAGGGACCGGACCTGGGGCTCCGTCACGTCGCCGGCCACCACCAGTAGAGCGCCGGCGGGGCGCAGTCGCTCCGCCGCAAAGCCGACGACGTCGTCCCGCAGGATGGCCTTGAAGCTCTCGGCGCTCGGGCTCTTGCCGTAGGGGTTCTCGCCGTAAATCTGCTTCGCGAAGAAACGCGCGGCCACGGCCCCCGGTCGCGACAGCTCGACCTGGAGCGCGGACAGTGCCTGCGTGCGCGCGAGCTCCAGCTCGCCCGCGGGGAAGCTCGAGTGCAGCGTGACGTCGCCGAGCAGCTCGAAAGCGAGATCGACCTGGTCGCTGAGCGCGTCGGCTGTGATCGTCAGGAAGTCGGCGTCCGACGACGCCGCCAGACTGCCGCCCACTCCCTCGATCGTGGCCGCGATCTGATCGGCGGAGCGCGTCTCGCTGCCCTTGGTCAGGAGCTCCGCGACCAGGTCGGACAGCCCTTCTTTGCCGGGCGGGTCGTAAATGGCGCCGGCCCGGAAGCTCAACGCCACTGACACAACCGGTTGCTCGTGGTGCTCGACGAGCGCGAGCTGCAACCCGTTGGGGAGCGTCGTCTCCTTGAACGGAGGGAAGCGGACCGGAGCGAGCGGAGTGGGCTTCGGGGGGCGGGACGGGAACGAATCCTGGGCGGACAGGCAGACGGCCGGACCGGCGGACAGAAGGACAACCGCTGCCAACGTCGCGGCTGTGGCCTTATCGGTCCGCCCGACCGCCTGTCCGCGCGACCGCCGTCTCATCGCGCGCTTCCTGCGCTCCCCGGCTTCACCGTGATCACCACCGCGTTCGCCGGGTCCAGATACCTCGTCGCCACGCGGCGGATGTCGTCCGCGGTGACGGCGAGGTAACGCTCGAGGTCCGTGTCGATCTCGGCGACCGACCCGTGGAACATGTCGTAGTGGTGCAGCGCCTCCGCCCTTCCCAGCGTGGTCTCTCGCGCGTGGATGTAGCCGGCACGAAAAGAGTTCTTGGCTTTCGTCAGCTCCTCGGGGGCGACGCCGCTCGTGCGGATGCTATCGAGCTGCGCGGCGACGAGCGTGTCGAGTCGCTCCGCGCCCACGCCCTGGTTGGCGACGGCGAGGGCGACGAGCGTCCCGGGACCCCGGCGGGACTCGACCGGATTCATGAAGACCTGGGCGCCGAGCGCGGCCTTGGCGCGGCGGACGACGGTAACGTTCAAGCGGGAGCTCTCGCCCTGACCCAGGATGATCTTCAGCAGCTCGAGCGCCGGCGTGTCGCGGTCGGCGTGGGGCGGAACGCGGTAGATGCGTAACACGGCCGGGAGGTTGGCGTGGGCGTCCTGCACCTCGCGCCGGATCGCGCCGGGCGAGAGCTTGTACTCGCACGTCACGGGCGGCGGGGCGGCATGGCTCGCAATGCCCGCGAAGTACTGGTTCACGAACCGTCGCAGCTCGAGCGGCTTGAAGTCGCCGACGACGACGAGGGTGGCGTTGTTGGGCGCGTAATACGTGTCGAAGAACGCCTGCACGTCGCGGAGCTCTGCGGCATCCAGATCCGCCATCGAGCCGATCACGGTGTGGGCGTAGGCGAAGCACGCGGTGCTGTCGTACGGCCACGTCATCCCGTCGAGGAACGCCGCAGAGTACGGCTGGTTGTCCACCCGCAGCCGCCGCTCCTCCTTCACCGTCTCACGCTGGTTGTGAAAGTTCTGCTCGGTGACGGCGAGAGAGCGCATCCGGTCCGCCTCGAGCCACAAGGCGAGGTTGAGCCGGTTCGACGGCACCGTCTCGTAGTAGGTGGTGCGGTCCTCGGCCGTGCTGCCGTTCAGGGTCCCGCCGGCGCGCTGGATCAGCTGGAAGAACTCGCCCTTCTTCACGTGCGCCGACCCCTCGAACATCATGTGCTCGAACAGGTGGGCGAACCCGGAGCGGCCTGCGCGCTCGTTCCGCGACCCGGCGTTGTACCACAGGTCCACCGACACGATCGGCGTCGAGTGGTCCTCGGAGTACACGACCCGCAGGCCGTTCGGCAGGACAAACGATTCGTAGCCGACGCGGCCGGCCTGCGCTGGAAGGGGGCGGGGCAGGGCGGCATGCAGCAGCCCACACAGCAGCGCCACGGAGGGCAGTGTAGGGGCGCAGCATGCTGCGCCCCTACGTTTGCCCATCAGCGCCGGGTCGCGCCCTCGAGCTACGGCCCCGGTCACTGGGGCGTCGGGGCAGACGGGATCACCGGGCCCGTCCCCGCCAGCTCGAACGAAAAGGATCCGTCCAGCGTCTGGCCCTTCACCACGCGCCGCGGCGCCGCGCGCGTGACGAACACGCGAAAACCGCCGCTCACGAGCGGCAGGACGTCGAATCGCCCCGCGGGGACCTGGATCGTCCCCGGGGCCTCGGCGACGAAGCTCAGCGTCGCGAGCGAGTCGCCGAACTCGCTGTAGGCCGGGACCCCGAGGGAATCCCCGGGCGCCGCGTTGGTGACGGCCGCGGCGAAGAGCGCGTAGTCCGAGAGCACCGCGCCGGAAGGCAAAGGCTTCGAGACAGGGATGATCTTCACGTCGCCGCTCCTCCGACCCACGCGGCGCCGGCCGGCGATCTCGCCGCGCTTCACCTCCAGGTCGTGCTCGACCATGACCGTGTCGGTCGCGGGCGAGAACAGGTCGATGTGATGGAACGTGGAGATCGGCTGCCCCGTCAGCCGGTTGAGCACGACCCGCAACTGCTCTTCTTCGACCGGCTGGAACTCGGAGTGCGCGGTGTATACCACCTGCTGGCTCCCTTCGGACGAGGCGATCTCGTACTGCCACACGGCGTACCCCCGCTCCGTGCCGCGAAACATGAAGACGAACGAGTCGCGCGTGGCCGGTATGGCCGTGAGGTCGAAGCGGAGAGCCTTGGGTGGCGCGGAGGCGGGCGTCTGCCCGAAGGCCCGTGCGCCGGGCGCGGGAGCGGAGGCGGCGCCCAGGCTAACGAGCAGCGGGAAACAGCGCCAGGGCATTGGTCTCGAGGATTGCCTTCTGGTGCGCGTCGCCGAGCGGCAGCGCGAGGAACTGGTCGATGTTCTGCTTCATGTCCTTCACACCCGGGCTGGGCCAGTCGGTTCCCCACAGCACGCGGTCGCCGACCTCCGCGAGACGCGGAAAGTACTCCAACAGACGGGCGGGCGGTATCCCGGAGACGTCGAGCCAGACGTTCCCGTGACGGCGCAGGATGAAAAACGCCTCCGCCATGTAGAGCGGGCGGCCGCCGTGCGCCATCACGATGCGCAACGCGGGGAAGTCGATCGCCACGTCGTCGAGCTCCATCGGGTTGCCGTACTTGGAGCGCGCGCCCGGGAAGACGCTGGTCCCGGTATGAATCATCACGGGGAGCCCCCGCTCTTCGCAGCGCCGATAGATCGCGCCGAGGGCGTCGAGGCCGTTGGTGTAGGCGTTGGCGGGAAACACCTGGTGCGGCGGGTGGATCTTGACCAGCCGGATCCCGAGGTCCACCAGCCGGTCCACGTCGCCGGCGGGATCTCTCGTGAAGCGCGGATGCACCCCGCCGTAGGGGAGCAGCCGTTCCGGGTTCGCGCGCGCGTAGTTCGCGGCGAAGGCGTTGGTGGCGTCGGTGAATCCCATCACGTCCGGGGACGGGTAGTTCACGAGCCCGACGCGCCACACCCCGGCGCGATCCATCACCTCGAGCAGCGTCGGCGGGTCCTCCATCAGCTGCACCAGGAAGTCCCGGTGCGCTTCCTGACCGCGCCACAGCACTTCCAGCACATGCGGCTTGAGCTCGCGCCAGGGCTGGATGTGGATGTGGACGTCGGTGATGCGGAGCGGCTTCATCCGCTCCATGTGTAGAACCCCTTCCCCGTCTTCTTCCCGAGCTCGCCCCTCGCCACCTTGTCGCGCAGGATCTTCGGCGGCTCGAACTGGGGCTCCTCGAGCGTGCGGTACAGGTACTCCGCGATCGCGAGCCGCACGTCCAGGCCGACGAGATCGCTGAGCTTGAGCGGCCCCATCGGGTGGTTGTAGCCCAGCTCCATCGCCTTGTCGATGTCCTCCGGGCCGGCGACGCCTTGCTCGAGCATGCGCATCGCCTCGAGGCCGAGGACCACGCCGAGCCGGCTGGAGGCGAACCCGGGTGAGTCCTGGACCACGATCGGCTCCTTGCCGAGCGCGCGCGCGAACGCCACGGCCCGCTCGATCGCGCCCCGGCCGGCGCGGGGGTGGGTGATGACCTCGACCAGCTTCATCGCGTGGACCGGGTTGAAGAAATGCATCCCCACGAGGCGCCCCGGCTCCCGCAGGGCGGACGCGATCGCGGCGACGGACAGCGACGAGGTGTTGGTGGCGAGCAGCGCCTGGTCGCCCGCCGCGCGCTCGACATCGGTGAAGACCTGCCGCTTGACGGCCAGGTCCTCCACGACGGCTTCGACGACGACGTCGGCGTGACGGACCGCGACGGCGAGGGTGGGCTCCCCGCGAACACGCTCCGCAACCGCCGTGCGATCGGCTTCCGTGAGCTTTCCGCGTTTGACGCCGCCGGAGAGCAGCTCCCCGATGCGCTCGAGCGCCCGCGGCAGCGCGTCGGCCCGGCTGTCCGAC
>DATDFP010000332.1:0-3119 GCA_036522535.1 Gemmatimonadales bacterium | reverse complement strand
AAGGCAGAGGTGGCCGGGGGGTGAGGACGATCTCTCCCGAACGGAGAGGGGGACAGGGGGTGAGGACCCCGACGGGGCTCACCGGGCCGGGTCGAGCCACCCGCCGACGAATCCCGCTCGCCGCAGGCCCCGGACGATGTGCGGATTGCGCTGCATCGTGCGCCAGATCAGCCCGGTCTTGTAATTCTCGATCATCGCGACGATGGGCCCCTGGTCGATCCCCAGATAGTCGACGTCGAACCAGCCCAGCATCGGGTCCACGGTGCCGCGCTCGACCGGCACGGCGGTGGACGTGAAGGTCGGGTTGAAGGCGTCGAGGAAACCGTACGCGCCAAAGAGGTGGTCGCGGTAGGTCTCGCGCATCACGACGAGAGCGGGGATCGTGATCTCTGGCGCGAACGGCACGGCGCCGCCCGCGGCCGCGGGCGCGAGCGTGCCGTCGTCATCCACGCCGATCGCTGAGGCGCCGCGGGCCCAGTAGGTGTGAAACTGACGGGTGCGGCCGTTCAGGTCCAACGACGTGTTGGCCGGGCCGTCGCACGCCGTGAGCCCCCAGATCTGGTTCGAGTAGCCGCTCCACCCCATCGGATTCGCCGCGGCGTAGGCCCGATGCGCATATGTGGCGCGGCGCGAGTTCTCGAAGTAGTCGATGCCGCGGCCCCGCATGTATGCGTCCTGGAGGCCGCGGAAGTCGATCCAAACGTGCGAATACTCGTGCCCGAAGAGGGGCCCGAACATGACATAGTCCTGCCCGTAGAACGTCCCCCATTGGTAGCCGCTCGTCCACTGGGCCCAGGCGCTCGAGTCGATCGGGTGGGTGGGCGAGCCGAGCGCGAGGATGTAGAGGATCATCGCCTCGTTGTAGCCGATCCAATCGGCGGGGATGAACCCGCCTTCCGGGTGCCACCCCATGCTGACGGC
Source organism: Gemmatimonadales bacterium (assembly GCA_036522535.1). GTDB lineage: Bacteria > Gemmatimonadota > Gemmatimonadetes > Gemmatimonadales > GWC2-71-9 > AG12. The sequence continues at coordinate 2,198 of DATDFP010000332.1, read as the reverse complement.
GGGCGGCCGCGCCTGCGCCCAGTTCCAGTCCACCCGAAAGTAGATCGAGTCGGCGAGCGCCCGGATGAGGGATTCGGTCGAGTCGGCAGCGTCGTAGTACGACTGGCAAAGCAGCATGCCCGCGAGCAAGAGCGAGGTATCGATCGTCGAAAGCTCGACGTTCTGGAAGCGCTGCCCCGTGCTCATGTCGAGGAAGTGATAGAAGAAGCCATGGTAGCCGGTCGCGCCCGAGACGCTCGAGTCTTGCGGCGCGGCCCAGAAGAAGCGCAGTGTCGTGAGCGTGCGGGCGGCAGCCTGCGCTCGGGTGATGTAACCGCGCTCAACGCCCACGGGGTAGGCCGTGAGCGCAAACCCGACCGCCGCGATGCTCGAGAACGACGGGCTCGGCGCGCGGTCCGGGGTCAGCCCGTTGGCAGGGTTGGTCAGATCCCAGAAATAATGGAAGGTGCGCTCCTCGAGGGTGTCGAGAAATGCCGCGGCGCGGGTGGAGTCCGGAGGCGGTGGGCCGACGGGGTGGTTGGACGCGCAGGCGGCGGTAACGGCGGCGAAGGCGGCAAGGGCGGCAGGGGCAGCAAGGCGCGCCGGTGTCACCGTCGGCCTCCGGGAGTCGAATCGCGCACGAAGCCGATCCTGTCGAGCGCGATGTCGATCTCCGGATTGGCCATGAACAGGTTCCAGACGAGTCCGGTGCGGTAGTTCTCGATCATGACCACGGTCGGCGCCTGGTCGAGCGCCATGAAGATCGGTGAGACCCAGTTCTCGTCGAGATTGATGGCGTCGCGGAACCCGTACTCTCCCCACAGCCGATGGCCCAGGTCGCGGTAGAAGTGCTTGAGCGCCGCCATGGAGGCAACGGGCGTGTAGGGGAACGATGCCAGGGCTCCCGTAGGAGTGAGCGTGCCTCTATCCATTCGCGGCGCGGGCTCGTGCGGCACGTAGCCCCAAGGGCCGTCGCTGGCGGTCAGCCCCCAGGCCGCCGGCCCGTAGCCGCGGTGGTGCCCGGGGTTGGCGATGCAGTACGCCCGGTTGATCTCCGCGATGCGGCGGTTGTTCTCGAAGTAGTCGGTGTAGCGGTCTCGCTTGCCGCGCGGGTCGAAGCCGAGGAACGAGTAGTGGGTGAAGAACAGCGGCCCCCCGGCGCCCACACCCACGGGCAGCTCGATCCCATAGTAGCTGTGCCCGTTGGCGTAGTGGTCTCCCTGGGTGGTTCTGCCCCAGCTGCGGCGATACAGGACCGCTCGCTCGGACTGGCTCGCCCATCCGCTGTAATACATCTCCGGGGGCACCCCGTGGGTCGGGGAGGCGACGGCGAGGAGATAAGCGATCATCGTCTCGTTCCACCCGATGAGCGGGTGCTCGAGCTGCCAGGCGAAGTCCGGCGACCAGTGCCAGATGAGGAAGTCGCCGTCCGGGGTCTTGCGGTACCAGCTCCACTCGACGCCCTCCCACAGGGCCGTGATGCGATCGTAGAGCGCCCGGTCGGCCTTGAAGTACTGCCGCGCCGCCAGCAGGCCCTGGACGAGGAACGCGGTCTCGACCAGGTCGCCGCCGTCGTCGTAACGGCCAAAAAGCGGGATGACGTGGCCGGTGCGCCCGTTGAGAAAATGCGGCCAGGCACCGTGAAACCGGTCCGCTTTCTCGAGGAAGTCCACGATCTGTCGCATGCGCGCGGTGGCCTGCTCGCGGGAGACGAAGCCGCGCTCGGCGCCCACGATCAGCGCCATGATGCCGAAGCCTGAGGCTCCGATCGCTACGAGGTCGGGGTCGCCGGGGATGTTCTCGAGCGCGAGGCCCGCATTCGGGTGGGCGCCGTCCCAGTAATAATGGAAGGACGCCTCCTGCACCATGGTGAGGAGCTCGTCGTCGGTCATCGGGCGCGTGGCGGCGGCGGCCGGCTCGGACGGGGCCGACTCGCGGTCGCCGACGGCGACCGCGCGCACGCGGTAAGTGGCGCGACGCCCCGGCGCGCCCAGGAAGTCGACGTACCGGTTGAACCAGGGCGTCTCTTCGCCGATCGGCTCGAACCGCCGGCCGTCGGAGGACCGCTCGATCCGGTAGCCCTTCAACTCCGGCGCCCGAACGGGCTCCCATGTCAGCTCGATGTGTCGCTCGAAGCCGCGGGCGGAGAGCGCGCGCGGCGCCTGAGGCGGCTCCGCGGGCCCCGCGCCGCCATTCACTATTTCTATGTCGTCGATGTC
>DATDFP010000331.1:0-5894 GCA_036522535.1 Gemmatimonadales bacterium | reverse complement strand
CTTGGGGGGCGGCAAAGGACGGCAAGGCGATGCGCGACGCGTACGCCCGCGTCCTCGCCCGGGACTCGGCATGCGGCGACTGCTACCTGGGGCTCGGCGTCTATCAGTACGGTCTCGGCCGCGCCAGCGCGCTCGCACGGCTCGTGGCGAAGCTCGTTGGGCTCGGCAAGGGCGACGCCGCGCGCGGGATTGGCTACCTGCGCCGGGCCGCGCGCGAGGGAGATCTGTCGAAGGTCGAAGCCGAGTGGGTGCTCGCCGCGGCGCTCAGGCGCGAGGCGGCCCGCGACCCCGCTGCCCGAGCCGCGCTCGAGCGCGAAGCGCGGGGCTACGTGGCACGCCTCGCCGACCGCTACCCGCAGAATCCGGTCTTTCAGCGGTTCCTCCGAGAGGTCCCAGACTCTCCGCCCTGACCTCCGCACCCCGGGCTGGCGCCCGCGCGCCGTATTCGCGGTGCTCCCTGCCGGTACGTTGCGACCACGCAACGGTTTGCGTTGTGGAAAGCCCTTGTGTGATTGCGCAATTGCCCTATGATGGTGGCGCGCAGGGACCTTACGCATCCTGCGTAGACGTGTAGGCAGGCTGATAGATGAAAAGCGCGCGCCCCGCCGGCCCAAGATTGCGAGGACTGGATGATCCCGTCGCGCTTGGTCAGACGCTTGGGGCTGCTCGTTGCGCTCGCCGCGGCGTATTTTGTCGCCGGAAAGCTGGGGCTGGCATTCGCATTCGTGAACCCCAGCGTGAGCGCCGTGTGGGCGCCGACGGGTATCGCCCTGGCGTCGTTCGTCTTGTTCGGTTACGGCGTCTGGCCGGCGATCTTCCTGGGCGCCTTTCTCGTAAACCTCACCACCACGGGCTCGGTGGCGAGTTCCGTCGGCATCGGTGTCGGAAACACTCTGGAAGGCGTGGTGGGCGCGTACCTAGTCAACCGGTTCGCCCGCGGGCGCCGGGTGTTCGAGCGCGCGCAGGACGTCTTCAGGTTCGCGCTGCTCGCGGGAGTGGTCAGCACCGTCCTGAGCGCCACCATGGGAGCGACCAGCCTCGCGCTCGCAGGGCTCGGGCGATGGGCGCACTACGGGCCCATTTGGGCGACGTGGTGGGTGGGCAACGCAGTGGGGGACCTGGTGCTCGCCCCCGCGGTGATCCTGTGGGCCGCGCCGCCCCGGGTGCGCTGGAGTCGGCGCCAGGCGCTCGAGGGAGCGGGCTTGCTGCTCAGCGTGGTCGTGGTGGGCCTCGCGGTGTTCGGCGGAGTGTTTCCGCTCCCCATCAGAAACTACCCGGTGGAATTCCTATGCGTGCCGTTCTTCGTCTGGGCGGCATTCCGGTTCGGGCAGCGGGAGGTGGCGAGCGCGGTCGTCGCGGTGTCGGCGATCGCCATCTGGGGAACCCTCGAGGGGTTCGGCCCGTTCGCGCGGGCGACGCCAAACGAGTCGCTCCTCCTATTGCAGTCGTTCATGGGCGTCACGGCGGTGATGACCCTGGCGCTCGGGGCCGTGGTGCTCGAGCGCCGGCAGGTGGAGGCGCAGCTACGGCAGCTGGCGGTGAGCGATCCCCTGACGGGCCTCGCCAACTACCGTCAGTTCAGCTACGCCGTCGATGCCGAGATCAAGCGATCGGGGCGGACCGAGCGCCCGTTTGCCGTCGTGCTCATGGATCTGGACCGCTTGAAAGAGATCAACGACCGCTACGGTCATCTCGTCGGGAGCCACGCCCTGTGCCGCGTGGCGGAAACGCTGCTCGGGTCGTGCCGGGGCGTCGACACCGCCGCGCGCTTTGGCGGCGACGAGTTCGCGCTGGTGCTTCCCGAGACCGGCGAGACGGCGGCGTGGCGTGTGGCCCGCCGCATCGCGGAGCGAGTGGCGCGGGACGCCGAGAAGCCGGCAATTTCCGTGAGTATTGGCGTGGCGGTGCACCCGCGCGACGGCCAAAAGCTCGAGGCGCTCGTCTCGGCGGCGGATCGCGTGCTGTACCAGAACAAAGCTGGCAAGCGCGGCACGTTGCGGGTTGGGTGACCCGGAGCCCCTTGGCGACAACCGGGCCGTGTACCGCACCATTCAGCTGGTCCTTGTCGGACTGTTGGCGGCGGTACTCGGGTTGTCCGCGCTCTCGCGGCGCTTCCCACAGGTTGCCTGGCTGCGGGTGTTTCGCTACGACGCTCCTCGACTGAGTCCTCAGCAACGAGCGACGCTTCGGCAGCGCTCCAACATCCATGCGGGTATCGAGCTGATCCTGATGGGCATCGTGCTACCGCTACTCTACGTCGCCGGTACCGTGATGTTCTTCAACAACTTCAGTAGGGCCGCGACGACGGTGGTGTGCGCCGGCTCGGCTTTCTGCATCGGGCTCGGTGTCGCAGCCATCTGGCGGAATCGTCGGAGCTGAATTCACGCGCCTGCTCGACGCCTGCGGCGTAATGCCGGCGTGCGAATGGCGGCCGCGCCGGGGCGGCACGCACGAGGATCGCCGGATATGATCCGGCGTTAGAGCTCGTGCGCGGGGTAGCTATCGTACGCGAGCCGCCGGGATACACGCACGGTCGAGTGACCGCGAACCTGGCAGCCCGCCTCCGAGCCCATGTCGAAAAGATGCGAACGGGTCAGGTGGTCGTCATCGAAACCGGGTTCAGGCTCGCGAGAGACCCAGACACCGTGCGCGGTCCCGATATCGTGGTCATCGGCCGCGACCGGTTCCCGACCCCCGAGCCGCCCGGCTTTCCGGAGTTCGTTCCCGGCTTGGTGGTGGAGGTCCTGTCTCCTGGCGACCGGCCAGGCGACGTGCTGGCCAACGTCGCCGATTGGCTCAGCGCCGGCGCCAGGCTGGTTTGGGTGATCGACCCCGGGCGCCGCCAGGCCCGCTCACTGCCAGAGCGTGGGAGGGTTGCCTTGAGCCGTCGCTTCGAGCACCGGGCGGGTCTCGGGATCGATCGCGGCCGCCGGCACCTGGGCGAGGGCGGCTCGGGCGAACTCCGGCAGCCCCTGCAGCATTGCAGAAATACGTACGACCTGCTCCTCGGGCCCTTCCAGACGGAACCATTTCCACGCGGCCGAGTAGCGCAGCCGCCGCACGTCGCGCCAACGCAGGGTCCCGCAACCGCCCCACATGCTTCCATAACGCAAGCCGTCCTCGGTAAGGGTGTGCCGCGCATTCCGATAGTCCAGGATGAGTGGCACGCCGAGAGCCGCGAAGCCTAAGAATGCCAGGCTGATCCCCGGAGACCCTGTCTTGCCGGGCCAAAGGGCGGAGGCGAGCGCGACGCCGCTGAAGAGGAACGTGCAGGCCAGGCCGATGATCAGGGTGCTGCGCGGATGGGTGAGGCGCTGAGCGTCCGCGGCCGGCCGGGTGCGTGTCCGGCTGCGCGCGAGCCAGGCCATGATCGCGCTCATAGCGGCGGCCCAGAGCGTCCACTGCAGTGCGATGCTCCAGGCCGGTCGAGTCACGACCAAGTATGTCACTGGGCGCAGGTCGCCTCTCAGTGGACCGTGATTGCCAACCCTAGCTGGCCGACGTTCGCATCGCTGTTCGAGGAGTTCATCGCGAATCCGTTCCAGTACGGGGTGAGACTGACATTCCGGCCCACCCGAATGTCGTACCCCAAACCGACAAGTGCCCCGGCGCCCGTTTCGCTGGCGCTCCCGAAGCCTGAGACGTTGGCGCTCACCGTGCCGAGCCCCAGACCGCCGATCAGGAAGAAGCCGCCGGTGGCCGACGGGTAGAAGCGAATCGCTGCGGTCAGCGTACTGACCGTCAGCGTGGTACCGCTCTCCGACTTCACCCATGCGTTGCTTGACGCCCCGAGCAGAACTTTCTGGCTGAGCGTCCCACCAAGGGAGATGTTGCCGCTCGGTCCTCCTTCACGACTGCCACAGTCCTTGCAACCGAGCGAACCGTAACCGAGACCGGCACTGAACCAGAACCCTGCCCGCTTCTGAGGATGCTGCCCCAGCGCGTTGCCTGCGAGGCTGAACGTGATGGTGGCGAGCGAAAGGACCGTACGGAAGAGCGTGGCCTTCATATGGTGACCTCAGGGGAGTTGTCCATCGCTCCCAGGGGCGCACCGGCAGCGAGCCTCGCAGGCTACGCCTCTCAGGTGCACGATTCTGTGTCCTAGCTCACAGTCTGGTGTAGCTCGCACGGCAACGCGGGCCTTCGTGGCTCCGTTTCAGGTCGTGCCGTTCGACCGCGAGGCGGCGGAACACCACGGTCGTCTGCGCTTCGCGTTGCGCCATCGCCCGATCGGCGAGCGGGATCTCCTGATCGCAGCGATCGCGGCGGCGAACCGGCTCACCGTCGTTACCCGCAACATCCGCGAATTCGGGCCGGTGCCCGGGTTGCGAGTGGAGGAGTGGGAGGAGTAGCGCTCGGGCCGAGGGGTTGCGCTTTAATCACGATCCCAGGTGCCGCGAGACGTCCTCGACTATCAACGTCGCCGTCGCGGGCGCGCCGCGGAGAAAGCCAAAAAACGGGCCGAAGTCCCGGGTGGAGACGAAGCCGGCGAGGTAGAGGCCGGCGAGCGTCGACTCGAAGGCCTCCCCGAGCACCGGGAAACCGTCTGCGGTGGCGACGCGGTCGAGGACGGGCGCCAGATAGGAGACCTTCGTCAGGTCTGCTCGGTATCCGCTGGCGAAGACCACCCGATCCACGGTGAGCCGCTCGCCGTTCGAAAGCCGCACGACAGGCGCGCCCGGGTCGTTGTCACCTTGCACTTCCACGACCTCCGCCCGCGGCCAGCGGCGAACGCACTCGCGGGCGAGTCGGGGTGCGAGCCAGTACTCCAGCGTCAACCGGCCGACCTCCCAGAAGCGCCGACCGATTGCTTCCCGTTCAGCACTCGAGAGGCGCCGCCACCAGCCGCGCACCTGCAACGTGCTCTCCATGTGCGCGTCGACGAAGGCCCAGCTCACCCGCTCGAATCGGGGCACGTCGTGCCGGTGGACGACGTCGACGCGTTCGGCACCGTGTTCGGCGATCAGGGCGGCCCATTCGTACGCACTCTGGCGACCCCCGACGATCAGCACCCGTGCCCCCGCGAAATCCCCGAAGCGGACCACGTCGCACGTATGGCCGGCGGTCTCCGGCGGGAGCCGATCCGCCCAGCTCGGGAGATTCTGGAAGGAGGAGATCCCCGGCGCGGCGACCACCGCATCGGCGACGATGCGCTCGCCGGTCGCGAGCTCTGCCTCGAACCGACCATCGGGCTTGGTCAAGCGGGCGACCATCTGGTCCCGCACCAGGAGGTGCTTCGAGCGCGTGAACCAGTCGGCGTAGTCGAGGACCAACTGAAGGGGGATCGGGTCGACGCTACGCGGGGCGATCCCCCGCACCTCGAGATAGGCTTCCAGCGTGTGTAACCCGGCGGCGTCGATGTGCCAGTCCGCCCCCGAGCGCAGCAGCATGCCGGCCGGCATGTGATCGCGCCAGAACCCCATGGGCCGGCCGAGCACGATCGTGTCGATACCGCGCTCCAGCGCGTGCGCGGCGACCGACAATCCGTATGGTCCGGCGCCGATCACGAGCAAGGAAGTGCGCTCCATGGATCCGAGCTCGGCGATTGCGCAGAATTCCATTATACGGGACCGGACGCCGGGCGACCAGAATCGCCTGCGAGCCCGGATGATGTGCACGCTCGTTGACCCCCCGCCCCCGGCCCCCGTAGCTTCCGCTCCCATGACCACCGTCGCGCGTCCGGCGGGCTCGCTCACCGTCGGGCCGCTGCGGCCCGTCATCCTTCGCCTCGCCGTCCCGGCGGTGGCGATGATGGCGTGCCACTTCTGCTTCAACCTCATCGACGCGATCTGGGTGGGCCGGCTCATCGGACCCGCCGCCCTCGCCGCGGTGTCCACCGCCGGATTCTACGTGTGGGTGCTCCTTTCGCTCGGCGAGATGGTGGAGGTGGGGCT
>DATDFP010000330.1:0-2428 GCA_036522535.1 Gemmatimonadales bacterium | reverse complement strand
GCTGTTCCATGACAAGCGCGCGCGCGAGCTCGTCAACGCGATCCTCACCGGCCGGGAGGCCGAGCCCGTCGATCTCCAGGTGGGCCACCGCGCGCTGCTGCTCGCGGGCCGTCGGCTCCCCAACGGAGGCACGCTTCTCGGCATCCGGGACGTCACCGAGCTCCGCCGCCTGGAAACGATCCGCCGCGACTTCGTGGCGAACGTGTCGCACGAGTTGAAGACGCCGCTGACCTCGATCTCCGGCTACGCCGAAACCCTCGCCGACGAGACGCCGGCGGGAACGCAGGCGGAGCAGTTCGCCCGCGTCATCCTCGACAACGCGCACCGCATGCAGCGGTTGGTGGAAGAGCTGCTCGACTTGTCGCGCATCGAGTCCGGAGGCTGGCGCCCGACACCGGAACCGATCGACGTCGGCGCCCTCGCCCGCGAGGCGTGGGCGCCGTTCGCCAGTCGCGCGCAGACGCAGGCCGTCGAGCTCGCCCTCGACATCGCCGCCACGGCCGGAACCGTCACTGCCGATCCCCACGCCGCCCGCCAGATCCTCACCAATCTGTTCGACAATGCGCTGCGCTACACTCCCCCGGGGGGCCGGATCACGGTCTCAGCCAGGCGCCACGATGGCGCCGTGCTGCTGGCGGTCCAGGACACGGGGTCCGGCATCGCGCCCGAGCACCTTCCCCGCATCTTCGAGCGCTTCTACCGCGCCGATCCGGGGCGGTCGCGCGCGGAGGGCGGGACCGGGCTCGGCCTCGCGATCGTGAAGCACCTCGTCGAGGCGCACGGTGGGCGCGTGGAGGCGCGAAGCCGAGTCGGCAACGGCACGACGATCCGCATGTCCTTCCCACAGACGGAGTCCCGGGCGTAGGCTGTTACACAGGCGTGGCATAGCCGTCACCCCGGCTTGACCCGCCCCCCGCATCATCACTCCCGTGCGCGTAGCAATCGTGACGGATACGTACACCCCCCAGGTGAACGGGGTGACCACCGTGGTGCGGCGCATCGTCACGCTCCTTGGCGCCCAGGGCCATGAAACGGCAGTCGTCGCCCCGCGGTACCCGGAGCATCCTGATTCCGCCGCCGGGACCGAGCTCCGCATTGCGTCGGTTCCGTTCCCGCCCTATCCCGACATCCGGCTATCACTGCCCAGCTCCGGTCGCGTCGCCCGGTTCGTCGACGGGTTCCGGCCACAACTGATCCACGTGCACACCGAAGGCGCGCTGGGCCTCGCCGGGCGTCGCTATGCGGTGCAGCGCGCCGTGCCACTGGTGACGTCGTTTCACACGGACTTCCCCCGGTACGCCAGGCATTACGGACTGGGCGTTCTCGCGCCCGCGGTCTGGCGCTGGCTCGAGTGGTTCCACCGCCCCGCCAACGTCACTCTCACCCCGGGCACGGCCGTCCGCGATGAGCTGACCAGGCGCGGGATCGCGCACGCCACCGTGTGGGGGCGCGGAGTGGACACCGGGCATTTCCATCCCGGTCGGCGCGACCCATCCTGGCGACGCTGGCTCGCGGGCGGCGATGACGCCGTGATCGTCCTCCACGTCGGGCGGCTCGCCCGCGAAAAGAATCTCGACGTGCTCATCGAGGCCTGGTCGCTGGCGCGCAAGGCACTGGGGCACCGCGTCACGTTCGTCGTGGCCGGGGACGGCCCATACACGAGTCGGATCGAGGCCCGCCTACCCTTCGTGCGGCGGCTCGGGTTTCTTCCCCGGCAGGATCTCGCCAAACTGTACGCGAGCGCCGACCTGTGCGTCTTCCCTTCCCACACCGAGACGTGCGGCCTCGTGGCGCTCGAGGCGATGTCGTCGGGCACCGCGGTGATCGCGGCCGATGCGGGCGGCCTGCGCGAAAGCGTGCGCCACGGCGAAACGGGCCTCCTGGTCAGGCCGCACGATCCCCTGAGCTATCTCGAAGCGATCATCGGTCTGGTGCGCGACCCCTCCCGTCGGTTCGCGCTCGCGGCGGCGGGGCGGGAACGCGTGCTCGCCCAAGACGTGGCCGTCGAGGACGCCGAGCTCCTGGCGTGTTACGCCGGCCTCATCGGCCGAACCGAGGCGGGAGCAGTCTCATGCGCCGCTTAGTCGTGGTCCTCGCGGACGGCCTCCGGCCGGATGCCATCTCACCGGGCATCATGCCGTCGCTGGACGCGCTCGGCAGCGCCTTCACACTGGCGCGCCTTGCCTCCACGGTCCGACCCAGTGCGACCATGCCCGCGCTCGCGTCGCTCGCGACGGGTGTCGGGCCACCTACGCATCGCCTGCTCGAGCCCGGCCTAGGCTTCCTGTCCGGCCTGGGCGCCTTGCGACCGCTCGCATGGGAGCTTGCGCGCCACGGTGTCACTACAGAGGTCGTCACCTCCGGCCTCAGTCGAGCCGCCCTCCCCGTCGCCTGGACGCTGGTGTCCGCCGGCGGTGGCCAGTTGCTG
>DATDFP010000329.1:0-7759 GCA_036522535.1 Gemmatimonadales bacterium | reverse complement strand
GGAAACGGCGCCGTGAAGAACGTCCGGTACACCTCGTTCATCGCGGCGAAATCGTTGATGTCGCGAAGATACACGTTGCACTTGACCACATGATCGAGTGACGAGCCCGCCGCCTGGAGAATCGCCTGCAGGTTCTCAAACGCCCGCTTCGTCTCCGACCGCACGTCGCCGAGCTCCAGCGTCCCGGTGAGCGGATTGATGGGTCCCTGTCCGGCGACGAAGATGAGATCTCCCTCGACGATTGCCTGCGAATACGGACCAACGGGTTTCGGCGCCTTCTCGGTCACAATGGCGTTTCTCAAGGGCTCCTCTGCAATCGATTCCAAAGGTGATGAACGGGGAATCCTGCCGCCGCAATGGCCAGACCGTAGACCGGCGAGAAGTTGCCGACCTGGATCTGTCCCCAGACGATGGCCGACACACCAATGACAGTGCCAAACACGAACAACAGCGGCACCCATGGATAAGCAGGCGTCCGAAACGGCCTCGGCGCTTCAGCCATCTTCCGACGCAGGACGAACACCGCGCCGACGGCAAAAATCAGGGCGGCCCACTCGACGACCACGAAGTAGGTCGTGAGCGTATCAAAGTCCCTGAGGACGAGGACCATGATGATCGCGACCGCGCCCTGGATCACGAGCGCCGCCCACGGCGTGGCCCAGCGCGGATGGGTAGCTCCTAGAAAGGAGAAAATCAGGCCGTCGCGCGCCATCGCGTAGGGGACTCGCGGCTTTGCGAGTAAGTTCCCGTTGAGCGCGCCGAAAACGCTCGTCATGATCGCGAGCATGATGACGGCGCCACCGGCGGGTCCCGCAATCGCCGTCATGACCGTCCGCGCGATGGCTTCCTTTTGCTGCGCCATGATGCCGACCGGCATCATGTACAGGTAGGACAGGTTCGCACCGACGTAAAGCGTGACGATGACCAGCATGCCCACGATGATGATCCGCTTCATCAGTCGCTCGGGTGCCACGACCTCGCCCGCAATCATGCTGACGGCGATCCAGCCGTCGTAGGTCCAGATGACGGCTGCGACCGCGCGAGCCAGCCCGCCGCCTTGCACCGCGCCGCCTTCGGTAATGTGTGAGTGACTGCCGTCCCCCAACAGAAACGCGCCGAGGATGATCGCCGCCAGCGCGGTCACCTTCACCAGGGTGGTCACTTCGCTCACGGCTGCCCCGACTCGCGCCCCCAGCACGTTGGCGCACGTCAGGATGATGATCGCCGCGATCGCGATCGATTGTACGGTTGCAGCGTGTGGCGACACGCCGAGCAGGTTGAGCAGGAATTCCGCGAAGACGACGGCAAGCGCGGCAACGGTGGTTGGCGTCGTGACTAAGACATACAACCAGCCAAATACGAACGCGGCGGCATCGCCATAGGCCTCGCGCAGGAACACGTATACGCCTCCCGCCCGCGGCAAGAGCGTGCTCAGCTCCGCCACCGCGAGCGCTCCGCAAATGCTGATCAGACCAAAGGTCGTCCAGAGTCCCATGATGACGAGCGGATTCGGGACGAGCCCGGCGATCGTGGGGGGTGTGCGGAAGATCCCGCTACCGATCGTGATGCCGACGATCAGCGCCGTTCCGCCGGCGAGCCCGATGACGCGGCGGAGATCCTGCGATTGTGAAACGACGGGCGTAGTCAAGCGAACCGCAGGCAGACCGGACTCGGTATCGCGATCCGCTGGCGCGTGGGTGTCAACCTGCCGTTCTCCGGATCCCGCCCGAACACGACGACGGAGTCGGACCGCTGATTGGCGACGAGCAGCCAACGCCCGCTCGGATCCAGGCTGAAATTCCGCGGCCAGTCGCCCTCTGTGGAGACCACCTGGTCGAGCGCGAGCGCCCCCGCCCCCGTTGATTCCGCCACGGAGAACACGGCGATGCTGTTGTGGCCGCGGTTCGACACGTACAACGTGCGCCCGGTTGGCGCGACGTGGATGTCGGCCGGGTAATTCGTGCCGGTCCACCCAGCCGGAACGGTCGAGCGTGTGCCCTGCGGGGACAGTGCGCCGCGCTCGGCGTCGAAGCGCAGCGTGGCCACCGTGGAATCGAGCTCATTCGCGACGAACACCAGCGGCAGCGTTGGGTGGAGGGCGATGTGGCGCGGGCCGGCGCCGGGGCGCATCACGGCGTCGCCGCCCCCCGTCCCGCCTTGGACGTGGCGCAGCGATTTGCCCTCGAGGTCGAGACGATAGACGAACACGCGGTCGGCGCCCAAGTCTGCGGCGAGCGCGAAGCGGTTAGAGGGATCGGGAAGGATGCAGTGGGCATGCGGCGCTTCCTGACGCTCGGCGTTCGGTCCTTTTCCCGTGTGCTGAACCACGTGCGCGGCGGGGGCGAGTGCTCCATTCGCCTCGATCGGCAGCAGCGCGACGCTGCCCCCGGCGTAGTTGGCGACGAGCACGGCGCGGCCGCTTCGGTCCACGCTCACGAAGCAGGGCGCACCCCCTCCTGACGGCTGCTCGTTCAGTCGGGTGAGCGCGCCGGTGTCTCTCGCGATCGTAAACGCGCTCACCGCACCAGTCGGTCTGCCGTTGTACTGCTCGAGCTCGTTGACGGCGTAGAGAAAGCGCCCGTTCGGATGGGTGCCGAGGAACGACGGATTAGCCCCGGCATCCACCGAGCCGACTAGCTCCAGTTTCCCGGAACGCCGGTCCATGCGGACGAGATAGATGCCCCGAGACCGGGTGCCTGCGGTATACGTCCCAACGTAGAGGAGATGACCATTCGTCTGCGCCTCGTCGCGCAACGCGGGACTCACCGAGCCACGCGCGAGCCCGATGAGACTGATCGCCGACGCGGTCAGGAAGTCGCGGCGAGATGGGTTGCGAGGATCGGTCATCTTGGGGCCCGTACTTCCTTTCCCGGCGCAACGCCCTCGACTGCGCGGCCGTTCGCGACCACGGACACTCCGTTCACGATCACGTGTTGAATACCGACCGGCGATAACGACGGCTCCCGGTAGGTCGAGCGATCCAGCACTGCGCTCGAGTCAAAGATCGTAATGTCCGCGTCCGCACCGACACGCAGGCGCCCCTTCTGCCGCATCACCGGGACTAGGCGCTCGAGTCGCTGCGCCGGCATCAGCGTCATCTTGCGGATTGCGTCCATCAACGAGAGCGAATGGGCTTCGCGTACGTAGCGCCCCAGCACTCTTGCGAACGTTCCGGTCGTGCGCGGATGGCCCGTGCCGTTCTGCCAGTATGCGTCGCTCGCAATGATGGTGAGTGGACTGGTGATCGCCACGGCGACCATCGGCTCCGTGTTCGTATGAACCACGACGGGACCGCCGGTCCGGCGATAGCGCTCAAAGCTCTCCCGATTCAGCCGCTCGCCTGTAGGCGGCCATTCAAGCTCGGCCAGGCGCTCATCGGCAGCGTTTTTGTAAACGTCCTGGATAGTAGCGGACTGAATCTCCGTCATTCCGGCATCATACGGATACGCTTCCGTTGTCACGTCGTGTCCGTGGGCTCGGGCGTAGCTGATCATCTCGAGCATCACCGGCGTTTCGGCAAGGCCGGCACTGTTAATGTGCACGACGTGCAGTGGGGCATTGGTTTCGCCCGCGAGCGCAAGCGCTTCCTCGAGGCCGGCGACGCCAGGGCGAATGTGCACGTGTATCGGTGTTTTCGTCCTTGCGGCGACGCGGAATACAGCCAGCAGCTCCTCTCGCGTTGCCGCCGGCGTGTATGGAAACCCTGCGCCGATGCTGACCGCGCCTTCGCGGAGACCAATCTCGATGCGTTTCGCGATCTCGCCAATCTGCTCAGGCGCCGCCGCGCGATAGGCGCCCTCGCTCACCGGCATCCAGGTGCCGGAATCGTGCATCACCGCCATCCTGACTTTTATGTGGCCGATGCTGACGCCATAGTTGATCAGCTCGCCGGCGCTGCGCTCGCGGTACCAGGCGGCGACGTCGGACGTGCCGAGCTCGAGCTCGAGCGCTGTCGTCACGCCATCCAGCGAATAGAACCGATATGTCTCGGGTGTCTGGCCATGCGCGTGCAGGTCGATGAAGCCAGGGGCGACGACGAGGCCGCGCGCGTCTATCGTGTCCCGGCCGTGGATGGCGTGCGTCGTGATGACGGCGATTCGTCCGCCCAAGAGCCCGATATTGCGGACCGCATCGAGCTTGGAGGCCGGATCCATCACGTGGCCGCCGAGGATCACGCGGTCGTAGACACCGTCCGCCGGGCTCTGCGCCGAAAGCGTGCCCAGGTGTAGTAATAGCAACATGACCATGATGGCCTCCGTATTACACAAGCTCGCCCGATCTAGCGGCTCCCGCGAGGCTTCGGTTGGAGGACCACGCCGCGAGGCCGGAGATATGCAACATCACAGTTGCGTATTTCGGGAACCCGTGGTATAATATGCAACTGTAGTGTTGCATATCATTCACCCAGAGGCGAGGGCGGAAGCCATGACCGTTCAGACGCAGCAGACTCAAGACAGGCCGAACACCGACCGCATCGAGAAACGGTTCGAGGTGCGCGCCCCGCGCGCCCGCGTGTGGCGCGCGATCGCCGACGCGAACGAATTCGGCGCCTGGTTCGGCATGAAGCTCGAAGGCGCGTTCGCCGCCGGCAAGAGCGTCCGGGGCCGGCTGACGATCCCGAACTACGACCACCTGACGCTGGAGCTGCAGATCGAGCGGATCGACGCCGAGCACTTCTTCTCCTATCGCTGGCACCCCTACGCGATCGATCCCAAGGTCGACTACTCGTCGGAGCCCACCACGCTGGTCGAGTTCCGTCTCGAAGAGATCGACGGCGGAAAGGGCACCGCGGTCACGATCGTGGAATCGGGCTTCGATCGCATCCCGCTCGCGCGCCGCGCCGAGGCGTTCCGCATGAACGACGCGGGCTGGGCGAGCCAGGCCAAGAAGCTCGCGCAGTATGTCGCGTAGTCGAGCCGCGGCGTCCAAGCTCCCCGATGCCGCACCGGTGTTCGCCGCCCTGGGCGACACGATGCGGCTCGGGCTGCTCGGCCGCCTGTCCGCGGACGGCCCGCTCTCGATCAGACGGCTGAGTGAGGGTACCGGCGTCACCCGTCAGGCGATCACGCGTCATCTCGAGGCACTGGGTCGCGTGGGCCTGGTGCGCGACGCGCGGCGGGGGCGGGAACGCGTGTTCGCGCTCGATGCGAAACGACTCGAAATCGCACGGCAGTATCTCGATCGCGTCGCGGCGCAGTGGGACGCGGCGGCCGCCCGACTCAAGTCCTTTGTGGAGGACACCCGTTGAGGCACTGAAAATCACCGCTCCGTGATGTGCGCGGCTGAAGCCGCGGCTCGGCACCTACCGCTAAAGCGGCACTACGCGTCAGTTTACTGACAGGCGCCGAGTCGTGGGTTTACCCGCGGTCTCAACCGGCAGCCTTTTTCAGCACCCCGCTAGGGAGAATAGCTCACGCGGACATGCGCCGGAAACGCCGCCACGACTTCAGGCGTCACTCTCCTCATCCCATCCACGCGTACCTCCCGTAGGCGCGGGAGGCGGGCGAGCGCGGCAATGCCCTTATTCGTAAGTCCAGCGCAGGCGGAGAACTCCACGGATTCGAGGGAGGAAATCCCGCTCAGAAGCTCCGGCGTGCCGTCGGTGATTCTGGTGTAGCTCGCGAAGTAGTTTCTGAGCTCGCGCAAGCCTACGATGTGTTCGGTGGCCCGGTCGGTCGTGTCGCGACAGTACATGAGAATCAGCGCCTCGAGGTGATCGCAGCGACCTATATGCCGGTAGCCGGTGTCGGGAACGTCCATCGGCATGAACTCCCTGAGCGCGGGAAAACGCGGCAACGCCGACAATCCCGCATCATCCACGTTCTTACAGCTCACCGAAAGAGCGCGCAGTGCGGGCATTTGCGCTAGCGCGCTGAAGCCACGGCTCCCCAGGTTGTAGCACCGGCGCCCCCAGAGGTACTCGATGGATTGGGATCGGCTGAGCGCCACGAAACCATCGTCGCCGGCGACCGTGTCCTGACACATGAGAAAGCGGAGCCGCGGCATGGCGGCGATGTAGGGCATC
This sequence comes from Gemmatimonadales bacterium, assembly GCA_036522535.1. Lineage (GTDB taxonomy): Bacteria > Gemmatimonadota > Gemmatimonadetes > Gemmatimonadales > GWC2-71-9 > AG12. The sequence goes on along the minus strand of DATDFP010000329.1, from coordinate 1,734 downwards.
GCGTCGTCCGTTGCGTCGAACGCCAGCATGCCCAAATGCGGAAGGGTGACCAGCGGTGCGAGGCCCGCGGCGGTGATCGCCAACTTGCTATCGTCCACGTTCAGCGCAAACAGGCCGTCGAGTCCCACCAGGGTGGCAAGCCCCCGGTCCGTGAACGAACCGCGGAGACCGAGAGAGTTGGGCTCTGCGTTGGGCGAAAGGAGCGCGAGCGCGATCTCGCCGCCGTGCCAGGTCTTGAACACCGGGAACTGATGCAACAGCGGCAGGCCGGCGTCGGTGACCTGCCCGCCGCTCCAGAAGTGGCGCAGCTTGGGCTTGCCGGAGAGCGCCCTGATCGCGCCGTCACCGGTATTGGTCGCGGAGAGATTGACGCGCTGCAAGTGCTGGCAGTGGGAGAGGTGGCTCACGCCGGCGTCCGTGACGCGGGTCCACGCCAGTGAGATGGACTGGAGCGCTGCAAGTTCGCGCAGGACCTCGAGCCCGCGATCTGTGACCTGCGTTCCGCTCAGATCCAGATGCCGGAGCTGCGGCATGCGTGCGAGACACCGCACGCCCAGGTCCGTAAGCCGTTTGGAGCCGCCGAGCTTGAGCGACGTGACGTGATCGAGGCGTGAGACGTGCTCCAGGACGTCGTCGGTCATCTGCCCCACCGCGTCGAGGCCCGCCAGCTGCTTGTCCTTCATCAATGCGATGGCATCGTCCCAGTCGCGCGTGCTCTCGGCCCCGGTCGCCGAGCCGTGGGCACTCGGCGCGAAGGGCTTGACCGGTTTCGCTGCGATCCTGCGCTTGCCCGGCCGGAGAGTCGTGAGATAGTGCGCCAACGCCTGCCAGTTCTCGAATCCATGCTCGCGCGCCACCAGGAGACGCGCGTCGTCGAGCGAAATGGCGACGTCCTGATGGTCACCCTCCGGCCGCTTGCCGAGATCGAGCTGCACGTAGCGTCGCATGGCCTCCCAGCTGCGCCGGTGCCACGTGTCGTTCCAATGGACTTGCATCGCGTCTGGAGTACCGGTCTGGTAGGCCTCGAGGAGGTTCGCGGCCATTCGCTCGTATTGCGCCAGCGTCGGTTTGGCCGGCGCGGTCTGGGCGAACTGGCCCTTGAGCGCGGTCCACCCCGGCAGGCCGTGCTCGCGCGCAAGCGCGTGCTGCACGTCGCGCAGGGTGGGGACGTCCGGAGCGTCGGGAAAGGCTCGCTGGAGACGTGCCCGTGCCTCCCCGACGTTGTCGCGAAGCGCCTTCAGCCAGCGCTTCGCCTCTTTCTTGAGATTGTGGAGGCTGCTCCGGGGCGAGAGTCGCCTGGACATGATCCTCCTCCCGCAATGCCTGGAGTCCGCTGAGGTACAGGCCGGAAGAAGGGTTCGACGTGCTGCTACGAACCGGACTGGGTGGGAGTAGTCTCCCTTGCCGCGGACAGGAGGCGCCCCAATGCGCTCTGTCGCTAAGGCTGCGTAGAGCAGATGCGCCTGTCAACCTCGATCCCTGTGTTGCCGCGGGGCTTGACAGGAAGCCGAGAGAGGTACCTCCTACGCCCGGAGGCAGCCCAACGACGAGCGACGGTGCGACGGCGATAACCGGAGGATTCCATGCGTCGACTGCTGGCGGTATTCCTGGCCGCAACCCTGCTCGCGGGCGGCGCGGCGCCGCTCGCCGCCGGCGCACCCGCGCGGCTGCGCCGGCAGCAGGCCGAGGGTCGTGTGATCGGGCGCGTGGTGGACGCGCGCACGAATGCGCCGC
>DATDFP010000328.1:0-6692 GCA_036522535.1 Gemmatimonadales bacterium | reverse complement strand
CTGCGACGTGGGCCTGGGCCGCCCGGGCCGCGGCGCGGGCCGCCATGAGATCGGGCCGCCCGCCCACGGCGCGCCCGATCAGCGTCTCGAGGCTGTCCGTGATGCCGACGGGCGGAATCGTGTCGGGGGGCGGCTCGAGGTCGTAGGGAACGTTCGCCGGCAGGCCCATCGAGAGAGCCAGGGCGCCGCGCGTAGTTTGCAGCGTGCCCTCGATCGTTTCCAGAGCGAGCTGCACCTGGGAGAGCGCGGTCTTCGCCTGCAGCACGTCGGCGATCGTGGCGAGCCCGACTTTGTGACGCTGCTGCGCTGCCTCGAGGTTCGTCTGCGCTTCCTCGAGGGTGGTTTGCTGGGCGGCGAGCAGGGCCTTCGTCGCGAGGTACTGGAAGTAGGCGGCCTCCACGTCGAGCACGACGTTCTGGATCACAGCGTTGTGGGTCCAGTCGGCCGCGAGCAGCGCCTCGCGGGCCCCCGAGATTGCGCCCGACCGGGTGCCGAAGTCGAACAACAGCCACGACGCGTTGAGGATCGGCCTGTACAGTTGCTGCTGGGCCGACACCTGACCTCCTGTCGCGGCGCTCTTCACCGCCGTGGCGGTCACGTCCACCGACAGGTTCGGGTAGTACTGTCCCCGGGCCGCGCCGTAGGTCGCGGCGGCCGCCCGGGCGTCCGCCCACGCGGCGGCGGTCGCCGTGTTGTTGCGCAGCGCGATGTCGAGCACGTCGGTGAGCTGCAGCTCGCGCACCCGCGCGGCCAGGTCCGGCGGTATCTCGGGCGGCGGCGCCGGCGATTGCGCCACGGGCCGAGGCGGCGGGGCCCAGAACACGCTCGGGGCCGGCGCGGTTCCGGCCACGCCCTGGACCCCTGGAGGATTCGGAATACACCCTGAGAAGAGCGCCGCGCCCGCACCCAGCGCCCACCTTGCACCTTTGGTCACATCCGTCTCGGTTGCGCGTGGAGCAGAAGAAGATAGCCGGATGCCGCGTACTGGCTGAATGCATACGCAGAGAGGCCGCCGGGCGTGGAGCGCTCACCGGGAGCCCCGTGGCCCGCCCTGGAGCCCGGCTGTATCAGAGGATTCGGCCGCCGAGCGGGGCCGATTAGCGCCGGCCGGCTCACGGCCAAAAGACCTGGCCAGTGTAGGGGCGCAGCATGCTGCGCCCCTACGCGCGCAGGACGCGCGGCTGCCGGCGCTAGAGAAGTCTACGGATGCGCCCAGTAGTCGGTGCCCCGCCGAAGCGGGACACCGACTCACGGGCAGCTACTCAGGTGGGATAGAACCGCAGCTGCAAGAGCTTCAGCCCGTTGTTGTCGTACTGCCAGAGGAAGTTCTGGAGACACGGGTTGAAGAGATTCACCCTCACGGTTCCGCTGGTCGTCACTCCTAGACATGTCGCCAGCGTGGGGAAAAGCGTGATGTCGAGGTCGAACGTGATCGTCGTGAGCGCCGTGGTCACGTTGCGGAAGCTGCTCTTCCCCTTCATGCGGACGAAGACCTCGTTCTCCGTCGAGCAGATGGTCCCGGCGTCGGCGCCGGTAAGCGTGCTGCCGGCGGTATCGGCGCAGGTCTTTATCGTCGACTTGCCGCCCGGTTTCGCGAGGGCGCGCGCCCAGACGGTGTACGCGCTCGTGCTATCCGCCGGCAGTTGGAATGAGGCCACCCCATCGGTCCCGTTCTTGTCGAGCACCGCGAACGGACCGGGGCTGAGCAAGATCTTCGAGATCACGGTGACGTCACCCGACCCGAGCCCCACGAAGATGACGTTGCCGGCCGCCTGATTCATATTGGCGCTCTTGTTATGCGAGACGCCGATGATGTTGAGATTGTAATGCCCGCCGCTCGGTGCCCCGTTCCCGGTCTGGGCGAACGCCGCGGCCGCCGTGGATGCTGCGGCTGCTAGAGCGACAGCCAGGTGAAATGTGGTGCGCATGAAACTCCCTTCGCCGTAGGCTACTTAGGGGTTGGGGTAGAAGCGGAGCTGCAAGAGCTTCAGCCCGTTGTTGTCGTAATTCCAGAAGTAGCCTTGCAGACAAGGGTCGAAGAGACTCACGGTCGTACTGGTGCAGCCGAGCGTCGTCGCGGTCGCGGCGTCCAAAGTGATCGTGGTGAGATTGGTGGTCACGTTCCTGAAGCTGCTCTTCCCGGTGCCGCGCACGAAGACCGTTTGCGTAGTCGAGCACACCGTCGAAGCGTCGGGACCGGTGACCGTGAGCGTATCGCTCGCGCAGGTCGTCATCGTGGAGGTGCCACCCGGTTTCGCGAGCTCGCGGGCCCAGATCGTGTAGCTGCCCGGCGCCGGGAGCTCGAAGGAGGCCTCCCCGTCCGTCCCGTTCTTGTCGAGGACGGCGAAGACGCCGGTGGCGGCCTGACTGAGGAGAATCTTCGTGGTGGCCGTGGCGTCCTTCGTCCCGAGCCCGACGAAGATGACGTTGCCGCCCGCCGCGTCCATGTTAGGACTCTTGTTCTTCGACACGCCGATGATGTTGAGGTTGTAATGTGAGCCGCTCGGTGCGCCGTTCCCGGTTTGCGCCAGGGCCCCGGCCGTGGAACCGGCCGCGGCAGCTAAGGCGGCCGCCAGGCAGAATGTGGTGCGCATCAAACCCCCTTCTTGTGGCAGGTCCAATGGCTGCGGTATCGCCGGCACTGTCGGAAAAGCGAAAGGCCGCCGGCGATCCTTCGCTGGCGGCCCGGCGAGCAGTGGCGGGTTCGTGACCCGCGGTAGCCCCGTGACTCTGCGTCACCGCCTTTCGGCGGCTTTGCTCTGAGCAGCGATGTGAAGTGCGGCCTCGCGGCGGGACGCGATCCCGCTCACCGAGGTCATCGGTGAAGGCGGCAAACCGCATGCCTCAGGCTGACAGGCACGCCTCGGACGTGAGTCAACGCGCCGCGACTGCAAGCGGTTTGGCCCCGGACGCTTGCCGGCAACCGAGACTACCGTACAGATCCCGTTATCTGCCGCAGAATACATCTATCGTGGCGTTTTGCGGTACCGTCTGCGCGCGGATGTGGAGTTCACCGGTCCTTGCGAGGCGACCGGATCACGTTGTGGCTTAAGGCGTTATCCGGGTGGTCGAGTCGCGTTTCGCGCAGGCCGCCGAACCTTCCTTGGTCGCGGGCGGGAGCGGCGTGGACCCGACGAACACGGCGCAGATCTCGGTCGAGTTGGGGCTCGTCATTGATGCGCTCCACCCGTCTGGCGTGGTCGTGATGGTCGGCATGTCATTGCCGGCCGACACCCGGTAGGCGGTGCCCAGGTTGGTCGAGTACTTCTGGCTATCCGCGAAGTAGTTCTCCTCCACGGTCATCAGGTTGCGCAGATCCGACTTCATCGCGGCGACCTGGGCCCGTTCCTTGGTGTAGGTGAGCTGCGGAATCGCGATCGCGGCGAGCAGGCCAATGATCGCCATTACGATGATCAGCTCGATGAGCGTGAAGCCCTTGCGTTTCATCCTCCATGATCATGCCCACCGAAACGCGGGACCGCAAGCGTGGTGTCGTCGTCGATTCACTATTGGCAGGCGGGTGCGCCCTCTTTGCTCGCGGGAGCGAGCGACGTGGACCCGACGAACACGGAGCAAGTCAGCGTCGTGTTAGTGCTCGTGATCGTCGCAGTCCAGCCGTCCGGTGTCAGCGTGATGATCGGCGTCTCGTTGCCGGCTGACACGGCGTAGCGGCTTCCCAGGTCCGTCGCGTACTTCAGGCTGTCGGCGAGGAAGACCTCCTCGACCGTCACGAGATTCCGTAGATCCGTCTTCATCGCGGCGAGTTGGGCCCGTTCCCTGGTGTTGCTGAACTTGGGAATGGCGATGGCCGCGAGCAACCCGATGATCGATGTGACGATCAGCAGCTCGATGAGGGTGAAGCCGTTGCGTTTCATTTGACCGACCGTGTATGCGTGCAAGACCGTCGCCGGAAGGGGCACGAACCATGCCGACCGACGGAACGGTCGCCAGCGCGGTTTACTCGCTCTGATCGGCGTCGAGCGGCTCAGGATGTGGCGGGCTGGCGACATAATCGCGGCACTTCCGTACGTTTCCGTACTATCGGACCCTCTCTGCCGACCACAACCCGGCATAGTTTCTCGCGACACCCCTGAACCAGCCCGAGATGTGAGCGTCGTCGAGCAGCTTCCCTTCTTCGTGTGTCCAGGCGGCTCCGTACAGGTACATCGTGAGCACCACCGTGCTGTCGGGGTTGACGGTTCCTACCAGGCCGAAGCTCGGCCACGAGGCCTCGGTCACGACGCGCGTGCTGTCGTTCGTGCAGGTTTCGATGCCGCCTTCGGTGAAGCCTATGAACTTGACGCTGTCTATCGCTGTCAGGAACATGCTGACGGGCGATTCGGTGCAGTGTGCCTTCGCCGTGCTCGCCGCTCCGGTCCAGCTCCATTCCCCCTGCAGCGAGGGCGGGGATGGCGCAACGACGGGAGGGTCGGAGTTGCCCCGGCAAGCAGCCAGGGCGAGCACGGCAACCACGGTCAAGACACGCATATTCGACCTTGAGTGACCACGGGTTCGCGTGCGACCGCAGCCCCTTCGAGACGCCTTGTTTGTGGTGGCTTCTAGTAAGGCGAGCGCGTCGTGCTCGACTCACCTCGCGCGCAGGCCGGCGCGCCTTCCCGGCTCGCCGGAGCGAGCGGCGTTGACCCGACGAACACTGCGCAGACCCGGGTCGTGTTGCGGCTCGTGATCGAGGCGGTCCACCCGTCCCGCGTCAGGGTGATGGTCGGCTCGCGGTCGTTGGGGGACACCGCGTAAGACCTGCCCAGGTGCGTCGCGTACCGTTGGTGCTCGGCCAGGTAGTACTCTTCGGCGCTCACCAGATGGCGCAGATTCACCTTCATCTCGGCGATTTGGGCCCGCTCCCTGATGTCGGCGAGCCTCGGACTTACGATGGCGGCAACCAGGCTGAGGATGGACGTGAGCAGCGTCAGCTCCAGCAGGGTGAAGGCATTGCGCTTCATCGAACGACAGGGTCCATATGAGACTGGAGGGTTGCGGGGGCACGAGCCGTGCCGAGGGGGCTATGCGCGCGGGCCGGGTTTCGGGGCACTCTCGCGGGTCTGAGTGAAAGCGGGGTCGGTCAGTTTGTAGCGGGTCGGCAACACATCGCAATGCTTTGGTCCTGCGCGCGCGTTTTTTCCTACCACGGTCCCCTGCAACCAGCCTAGCGTGGTGGCATGCTCGCCCGGGTGCGCTCCGCCGCCGTCCTCGGGATCGACGCCTATCTGGTGGACGTCGAGACCGACATCGCGAACGGGCTCCCCTCGTTCGTCACCGTCGGGCTGCCGCAGGGCGCCGTCAAGGAGGGCCGCGAGCGCGTCTACGCCGCGCTCGCGAACTCGGGCTACACGTTCCCCCTGAAGCGCATCACGGTCAATTTGGCTCCTGCCGACATCCGCAAGGAGGGTTCCGCCTTCGATCTCCCCATCGCGCTGGGCGTGCTCGCGGCCACGGAGCAGATCTCGGGCGAGCGACTGGGCCGGGTCGCGGTGCTGGGGGAGTTGGGGCTGGAGGGCGCGATCCGGCCGGTGCGTGGCGCGCTGCCCGTGGCGCTCGCCGCCCGGGCAGCGGAGCTGGAGGCGCTGGTGCTGCCGCGGGAAAACCTCCCCGAAGCGGGCGTGGTGTCCGGCATCCGCGTGCTCGGCGCGGGGAACCTGGCTGAGATCGCGGATTTCCTCGACGCCCGCGCCGAGCTCCCCGAGGCGTGTGTGGACCTCACGCGCCTGTTCTCCGAGCGGGCGCAGGACGACGTGGATCTCGGGGAGGTGCGGGGGCAGGCGCATGCCAAGCGGGCCTTCGAGGTCGCGGCGGCGGGCGGGCATAACATCCTGTTGATCGGTCCCCCGGGGTCGGGCAAGACTATGCTGGCGCGGCGCCTTCCGACGATCCTCCCCAAGATGAGCCTCGACGAGGCGCTGGAGACGACGAAGATCCATTCGGTCGCCGGAATTCTGCCGCTGGGAGAGTCGCTCGTCGCGCGCCGGCCGTTCCGGGCGCCGCACCACACCATCTCGGACGCAGGGCTGATCGGGGGCGGGTCGTATCCGCGCCCCGGCGAGGTGAGCCTCGCCCACGGGGGCGTGCTGTTCCTGGACGAGCTGCCCGAGTTCCGCAAGAACGTGCTCGAGGTGCTGCGCCAGCCGATGGAGGACGGCGTCGTGACGATCGCCCGTGCGGCCATGAGCCTCACCTATCCGGCGCGCTTCATGCTCGCGGCCGCGATGAACCCATGCCCCTGCGGCTACTTCGGCGACCCACACCACAACTGTGTGTGCGGGCCGCTCGGCGTGGAGCGTTACCTCGCGCGGGTCTCCGGCCCGCTGCTCGACCGGATCGACATCCACCTCGAGGTCCCCGCGGTGAAGTACCGCGCCCTCGCCGACCAGGGCGGTGGCGAGCCGAGCGCGGCGGTGCGCGAGCGGGTGGACGGGGCGCGGATGGTGCAGCGGGACCGGTTCGCGAGCCGGCCGGGGGTCTACGCCAATGCCCATATGGCGCCGCGCGACATCCGGACCTTCTGCCGGGTCTCCGATGGCGCCGACGCGCTGTTACGCACGGCGATCACCTGGCTCGCCCTCTCGGCGCGGGCGTATCACCGGATCTTGAAGATCGCGCGCACCATCGCCGACTTGGACGGGGCGGCGGAGTTGCAGCCGAAACACGTGAGCGAAGCGATTCAGTGTCGGAGCCTG
>DATDFP010000327.1:0-13472 GCA_036522535.1 Gemmatimonadales bacterium | reverse complement strand
GTCCCAGCGAAAGTCGGGCGACGCCGCCCACGCGAAGTCGCGCACGTTCCGCGCGGTGAACCGCCAGGCCTTGGTGCCCCTCCCCGCGCGAGTCAGGTTCGCCTCGGCTTCCGCCCTGGTGATGATCTGCACCGCGTCCGCGGATGTGCGCGCCCTCGCCAGCCGGGCGCGCTGGGCCGGCGTCCACACCGCGGCCGGGTTCATCACGGTGCCCGTCGCCGCCACGACGAATCCGCCGGGGACCGTAAGCGTCACGTCGTAGTCGCCGTACTCGAGGTAGAACTCCCCCGCGCCGATGTAGGGAAGGGGATTCCAGCCGCGAACGTCGTCGTAGACCACCATGCGTGGGTACCACTGGCCGATCTCATACAGGCGGTTGCCGATCCGCCCCATGCGCCCGCCGCCGTACGGCGGTACGGGGAAGTGCCAGGCGACGTCGAAGTCGATCGCCCGCCTCGGCGGCAGCCGGGGCGAGAGCTCGACCCGCATCATCGTGCCGTACTCGGTGCGCCCGAGGTCCCGCCCACCCGCGGCGAAGCGCTCGATCGTGATCCCGCCGAGGAAGCCCTTGCCCGTGAAGTCGAAGACCGCTCCGCCCGCGAAGTGCAACGGCGGCTGGTTGAGGACGTACGTGATGCTGTTCGGCGCGAAGATGTTCTGCTCGATCTGCACCCACACGAACGCGAGCGTGTCGGACGAATTGTTGACGTAGTGGATGCGCTCGGTGCCGCGGATCGTGTGCGTCGCGGTATCGAGCGACGCGCGGATCACGTAGTCGGCGCGCTGCTGCCAGTAGTCGGGCCCGGGTGCGCCCGACGCGCTGCGGACGCGGCTGGGCGCCGGGAGGGCGAGCGCGCGAAAGGGGGAGGTGTCGGCGACTTGAGACTGGAACGCTAGGGCGGTGACGGTCAGGAGCAGGAGCATGCGGTTCTCCTCCAAAGTGGGCGGCAAAGGCGGCAAGGACGGCAAGGGCGGCAGGTCCGCGCACCTGCCGTCTTTGCCGCCTCTGCCGCCCTTGCCGCCCTTCTAGGTCCGACTCGCAACGATCCCCGCCGCCCGGTGCGCGATCCCCATGATCGTGAGCATCGGGTTCACCCCTGAGGCCGACGGGAAGACGCTCGCGTCCGCCACGTAGAGTCCGGGCACGCCCCACACGTGGTTCTCCGCGTCCACCACCGAAGTCTTCGCGCTCGCGCCCATGCGGCACGACGCCATCTGGTGGAACGTGACGATGAGGAGCTGATTGGGGCCGAGGCCGGCCGCGTCCACACGCTCGAGCCAGCGGGCGTGCGCGCCCGGGCCGGGCCGGTAGGCGACGTAACGCGCCTGCGGGGTCCAGATCTCGCGCGCTCCCGCGGCCTCGAGCAGCTGGGCCGCGGCCGCGATGCCGCGCCGCAGGTGGCCGAGGTCGTAGCGCGAGGGCCAATAGCGAACGACGGGATTGCCGCCGCGGTCCACGGTGACGCGGCCGCCGTCCCGATCGCGCAGCAGGATGCCCGCGAAGGCGACCCGCGGCAGCCTGGCCACGAGCGCGCGATGATCGGCGCCCGACTCCCACGGGAAGGCCATCGCGGCGAGCGACGGGTGCATCGGGACGGTCTCGAACTTGAAGCCGTAGCCCGAGTCGAGGTCGGCGAACTGGTCGGAGTAGTGCGCCTGGATCGTGCCGGTCCAGGGGCGGATCTCCTCGTCCATCAGGCCCAGGACCCCCGTCGAGGGATGGAGCGCGAGGTTCCGGCCCAGCGCGGGGAGCGACACGCCGGAGCGCTGCAGAAGGGCGGGGGAATGGATCGCGCCGCAGGCGACCACCACCGCTTTGGCGCGCACCGCGAGCGAAACCGGCCGCCGGGCATCGGGTCCCGCTTCGCTCACCGTCGCCTCCACTCCCACCGCGCGACCGCGCTCGAGGATCATGCGCCTGACGTCCGAGTGTACGACGATGCGCGCGCTGCGCGCGAAGGCGTCCTGCAGGTAGGTGACGAGCGTCGACTGCTTCGCGGCGCGCCGGCAGCCCATGCCGCAGTAGCCGCACTCGTCGTCCTGCGGGCAGCCGCGCACGTCGCGCGGCAACGGCCCGTGATGCCAGCCCAGGCGCTCGAGTCCCCGGACGAGCACCCGGTCGCGTCCGCTGGGCGCGCTATGGTCGGTGTTCACGTTGATCCGCCGGGCCACGGCGTCGAGCGCGTCGGTGTGCTCGCGCGCGGCGAAATGCGGCAGCCCATGCTCGCGAGCCCACTGTTCGCGCACCGGCTCCGGCGTGTGGAAGCTCGTGCTGTAGTTGACGACCGTCCCGCCGCCGAGGCAGCTTCCCTGGAGGATGAGGATTCCGAGGTCGTCGGTGGTGAGCATCCCGCGCGCGTCGTACAACCGCTCGAGCGACTCGGCCTCGCGGTGCGAGAAGTCGGACTCGTTCAGGTAGCCGCCCTTCTCGAGCACGACCACGCTCTTTCCCGCCGCGGCCAGCTGCCCCGCGACCACGCCACCGCCCGCGCCGGACCCGATCACGACGACGTCGCAGTCGAGCGAGGTGTCGGACGTGATGGCGAGTGGCCGGATCGGTTTGGGGCGGGCGGGCGGAGGCCCGAGCGGGCCCGGGTAGCCGATGCTTGCCCACGCCCGCGCCCCCGCCCCGGAAGCGTCCGTCTCCGTGTAGTAGAGGAAAGCGGCGAGGCGTTTCAGCGCCTGGAATGCCTTGCGTTTGAGCGGCAGGCGGCTCGTCGCCCAGCCGCGGAGGAAGCGCTCCCGCTCGGGGAGGGACAGAGCGCTGAAGCGGCGCGGCACTCCCGCGAGGGCGAGGTTCGCCGCGCGGCTCTCGAGCAGGCCGAGCAACCGCACCAGCTCGACCCGGTCGGCCTCGCGCGGGAGTTGGCCGATCGCGAGCGCCATCCGCTCCGCGAGGCCCGCGGCCTCGGTGCCGGGGACCAGCGTCTCGGCCACGGCGGCGAGCGCGGCGCGGGCGCGGGGCTGAAGCAGCGGCGCGCTACTCCTGAATGAACGTGATCTTGAAGCCGTCGGGGTCGGTGAGCGCGAACGCCCAATCCCCCCACGGCGTCTCGGAAGGCTCCCGGTCGAGGGACCAGCCCTTCGCCTTGACCCGGGCGGCGATCGCCATGATGTCCTGCGTGGTCGAGACCCAGAGCCGGAACCCCTCGCCCTTCTTCCGGTCGCTTCCCTTGGCGAAGTCGTCCTGACCGAGCATGACGTCGCACGTTCCGGCCTTCATCTGGATGCCGCGCACCTTGCCGTCCTCCTCCCACCGCCCTCCCACCGTGAACCCCAGCACGTCGCGGTACCAGGCCATGCTGCGCGTGAGGTCGTTGACGGTGAGCGACGCCGCCAGCGAGCGGAGCCGCAACGACTCCGGCCGGCTCCGCTCGGAACGCGGTGTGCTCGCCTGTTTCTTCGTGGGTTTGACTCGCTTCTCGCTGCCCATCGGCTGCTCCTTGCTGCAGGTATCTCTCGTTCCAAGAGGTTACAGGCGGTCCGAATAGCGTAGCGTGGCAGCGGCCCCTCCGCCAGATTACCCGGCGAACTCACGTCACGGGGAATTCCGATGCCGACCAGTCGTGCTTCCGCGGTTTGGGAGGGAAAGCTCAAGGACGGGAAGGGGACCTTCAAGGCGGCGAGCGGCGCGTTCACCGGGCCTTATACCTTCGCCACCCGCTTCGAAGGCAAGCAGGGCACGAACCCCGAGGAGCTGATCGCCGCGGCGCACGCGGCGTGCCTCAGCATGGCGCTTTCGGCGGGTCTCGAGAAGGCGGGGAAGCCCGCGACCCGGGTCCAAACCGAGGCCGCCTGCACGATCGAAATGGTGAACGGCACGCCCACCATCACTCGAATGGCGCTGACGGTACGAGGCAAGGTGCCCGGGCTCGACCAGGCAGGGTTTCAGAAAGCGGCCGAGGAGGCGAAGAGCGGGTGCCCGGTGTCGCGGGCGCTGAAGGGAATCCCTCAGATGACGCTCGACGCGACGCTGGAGTAAGACGGGAAACGGGAAACGAGAAGCTTCGTACCGGATGCGCGATGTGGATCGTCTACGTGCTCCGCTGCGCCGACGGCTCGCTGTACACCGGCATCACGAACGATCTCAGGCGACGGCTGGAGCGGCATCGGGCCGGGACGGCGAGCGCGTTCACCCGCTCGCGCCGCCCGCTTCGCCTGGTCTACGAGGAGCGGCAACCGACGCGCTCGGCGGCGCTGCGGCGCGAGGCGGCCCTCCGCAGCCTGTCGCGTCCTGAAAAGCTGGCGCTTGTGCGGGCGAAGCGGTGAGGCTCGCGCGCCGCGATCTCGGCGGACTGGTCGTGGCGCTCGCGGTCGCGGCGCTGTGCGCGCGGCTCGGGTTGTGGCAGCTTGACCGACTGAGCCAGCGCCGGGCGCGGAACGCCGCCATCCTGGCCGCCCGGCAGCGTCCCACCGTGCCCGTGACCTCGGCATTCACCGCCGACTCGGCTCCGAGCCGCCGCCTCTACGCCCGCGGGGTCTACGATTACGACCACGAGCGACTATGGCGCGGCCGCAGTTACCAGGGGATCCCCGGCGTGGCCCTGGTCACCCCGCTGCGGCTCCCCGACGGTGCGGCTGTGCTCGTGGACCGCGGCTGGGTCCCGTCGCCCGACGCTTATCACGTGGACGAGCGCGCCTACCGTGAGGCCGATACCGCCGAAGTGCTGGGTCTGGGCCTGCTGGCACCGCGGGGGCGGGGCGACGTCGATCCCGCCAAGCTCCGGGACTCCCTCCCGTATCCGGTGCTTCCCTTCGTGATCCAGCTGCTACCGCCCCCTACCGCCCCTTACCGCCCCTTACCGCCCGGCCTCATCCGCTGGCCGATGCCGGAACTCTCCAATGGGCCCCATCTCTCCTATGCGATCCAGTGGTTCAGCTTTGCCGTGATCATCCTGGTGGGGTCGGTGGCATTCTTGAGACGGCAAGGGCGGGAATAGGCGGCAAGGGCGGCAAAGGTAACAGGTGCACTAACTTGCCCGCTTGCCGCCCTTGCCGCCCTTGCCGCCCTTGCCGCCCTTGCCGCAGCCCCCTGCCATTCGACGCCTGTCCGTGCGATATTTCGGGCCTCCCACCCGCCGGTGCGTCCCGCGCCGATGCATCCGCGGGCTTCCTCTTCCTCGTTCTTAAAGGAGCCCGTCGAATGGCCACAGCCGCGCCGATCAAGAACCCCGTTCCCGTCGGTCAGCTTCTCAGGCGACGTCTCCGTGAGCTGAACCGCACGCCGCGCGAGCTGGCAGCCGCGGTGAAGGTGTCCGAGGGCTTCATCGCCGACCTGGTTGCCGGACGGCGGCGGGCTCCCGCGCCCAGCCGAAGCGACCTGTACACGCCGATGGCGAAATTCCTCCGGCTGCACCGCAACGATCTTCCGACCTGCGCCCGTGCCGAGCACGCCACTGCGCCGGCGGCGCGCCGGCCCAGCCCGGAGGTGCGGAGGCTGACGCTCGAACTGTGCGGTCAGGGCACGGTGCGGGCGCTGACGCGGCGCCTCGCGCGGCGCGACGGGGCCGAGCTGGACTGCCTGATCGTGCAACGGCTGCTCGGCGTGGCGCAGGGGTTCGTGATCCGGCAACTCGAGGACGAGGCCGGCCTCAGCGTCGCGGCGGCCAGGGAGGGCCGCTCCTACCTCGAGCTCCGGATGCGGCTGCTGGACTTTCTGGACGCCACGCCGGACTCGGTCACCGCTCGCGACTACGAGGACTTCGTCCGCCCCAGGATCGCGAGTTGGGAGCTCGATCTCGAGACGCGGGCGATGCGGATCGTACTGCGGTCGCGCGAGGTGGCGCCGCGGCGGCGGCGGGCGTTCGGGCTCTAGTTCGAGGAGAAACACGAACGGCGCCGTCCGGGTTGGCCCGGACGGCGCCGTTCTGTTATCGGGTAGCGTGTTGTGGTTTAGAGCTTCACGACGTTCTGAGCGGCGGGGCCCTTTTGACCCTGCACGACGTCGAACTCAACCCGCTGACCCTCGGCCAGCGTCTTGAACCCGTCCGCTTGAATCGCGGTGTGGTGGACGAAGCAGTCCTTTTCCCCGTTCTCGGGGGTGATGAAGCCGAACCCCTTCGCGTCGTTGAACCACTTCACGATACCGGTGATGCGTGCCATCTGTGGTACTCCTGACTAGAGTGCGTGGCGGCGAGCGGCCTTCACCTTGCGGCGCGCCGCAGCCTTGTCCTTCCGCCGCCGTTGAGCGCCCGGGCTCTCGTAGAAGCGTTTCCGCTTCATGTCTTGAAACAGCCCGGCCTTGGTGATTTGGCGGCGGAACTTCTTCAGGACGTACTCCAATCGATCGCTATCGCCCAGTGTCACTTCCATCACGCCTCACCTCCGGTCACGAAAGCCCCCAGAAACACGCCGAGGACCGGGGCGGCAGCCCAGGTCCTCGGAACGGTCTCTGGTTCGTATCGCTCGCGTTGATAATCGCCCCGGGGACCGCTTTTGTCAACTCGGGCTCGGCGACCCGTTTCCTTGACGTCGTTCCGCGACGCCTCCAGCTTTGCCGGCTCCATTATGTGCACGCGCCTGACCGTGGCGGTCGTCGTCGTCGCCGCCACACTCTGTTTTCCGCTTCCCCTGCGCGGCCAGCAGCCTTCCGGGACGGCGGCGGACTCGATGAGAAAAAGGAGTGATTCGCTCCCCCTCAAACCCGAGCGGGCGGTCGAGTTCACAACCTCGGAGGGCACCTGGATCTCGCTCGACGTCTCGCCCGACGGCCGCACCATCGTATTCGAGCTGTTGGGCGACCTGTACACGCTCCCCATCACGGGGGGCGAGGCGACCCGGATCACGTCCGGCCCGGCGTTCGACTCACAGCCGCGCTACTCGCCGGACGGTACGAGCATTGTGTTCCTCTCCGACCGCTCGGGCTCCGAGAACGTGTGGCTGTGCGGCGCCGACGGGAAGAATCCCAAGGCGGTGACCAAGGGGGACAAGAACCTGTACGCGTCGCCCGAGTGGACCCCCGATGGCGACTACATCGTCGCTTCGAAGACCGCGATGCCGCTCGGTGCCACGTACGAGATTTGGCTCCACCACAAGGATGGCGGAGCCGGGATGAGTCTGACCAAACAGGACACCGCGCAGGCACCGGGAAGGGGGTTCGGGGGGGGCGTGAGCGCTCTGGGGGCCGCGTTCGGGCCGGATCCGCGCTACCTGTGGTATGCGCGCCACCGCGGCGGGTTCGGTTACAATCTCGACTTCCCCCAGTGGGAGATCGCGATATACGACCGCCAAACGGGGAAAGTCTTCAATCAGACGGACCTGTACGGGAGCGCGATGCGGCCGGTCCTCTCGCCGGACGGGAAGTGGCTGGTGTACGCTACGCGCTACGACGCCGAGACCGGCCTGCGGCTGCGGAATCTCGCTTCCGGGGACGAGCAGTGGCTCGTGTATCCGGTGCAGCGCGATGATCAGGAGTCCCGGTTCACGCGCGACCTGATGCCAGGCTCGTCATTCACGCCCGACTCGAAGGCCCTGATCGTCTCCTACGGCGGCAAGATCTGGCGGGTCGAGGTGCCGTCGGGCCAGGTGAGCGGCATCCCGTTCACCGCGAGAGTGCGGCAGGACGTCGGTCCGCTCGTCCGGTTCGAGACGCGCGTGGATACGGGCGACATCCTCGTGAAGCAGATCCGCGACGCCAATCCCTCGCCCGACGGAAAGCGCCTGGCGTTCAGCGCCCTCGACAAGGTGTACGTGATGGAGCTGCCGCACGGGACGCCGCGCCGGCTCACGGGCGACAGCGTACACGAGCAGGTTCCCGCCTGGTCGCCCGACGGCCAGTGGATCGCCTACGTCACGTGGACTGATCAGGGCGGCTACGTGCAGAAGATGCGTGCGGACGGCCGCGGGCAGGCCCAGCGACTCACCCACGAGCCGGCGTTCTACGACCATCCGGCCTGGTCGCCCGACGGCCAGCGTCTCGTGGTAATCAAGGGGCCGCGCGCCCCGCGCGTGGCGGAGCGTTTCGGCCCGGGCTACGAGCTCGATTGGCTACCCGCAGCGGGCGGCTCGCCCACGCGCGTCACCCCGATCTCGGGCGGTGGGCGGCCGCATTTCAGCCGGGACGCGAACCGCATCTACCTCTACGAGGCCAACGAAGGGCTCGTCTCCATGCGGTATGACGGCACCGACCGCCGGGTGCACATCAAGGTCACCGGGTTCACGCCGAGCTTCCTGCCCGTTCCGGAGGGGTTCCCGGCGGACGAGATCCTGATCGCGCCGGACTCGGGGAGGGTGCTCGCGACCTCCAGCAACTACGTCTACTTGGTCACGCTGCCGCTCGTCGGGGCGACGCCTCCCGCGATCAACGTAGCGGACACGTCGGCGGCCTCGTTCCCGGTACATCGACTCACGCGCGTCGGCGGTGACTTCGTCGGGTGGGCGACCGATGGGAAGACCGTATACTGGTCGGTCGGCCGCAGCTTCTTCCGGTACAACCCGGCTCTGGGCGATTCGCTCGGGAAGCTGAAGGCGCGCGTCGACTCGATCCGCGCCGACTCCCTGAAGCAGGCCACGAAGGAAAAGCCCGACTCCGCGGCCAAGGCCCGGGTCGATTCCCTCGCGAAGCTGCCGGCGTACGAGGGCGAGCGAGTGGACGTCACCATTCGCGTGCCGCGTGACGTGCCCCGCGGGGCGGTCGTGTTACGCGGCGCGCGCATCATCTCGATGAAGGGGGACGAGGTGATCGACCGGGGCGACATCGCCGTCACCGACAACCGCATCGCCTGCGTCGCCGCGACCTGCCCGGCGCCCCCCGGGGCGCACGTCATCGAAGTCGCCGGCGAAACCATCATGCCCGGCTTGATCGACATCCACGCCCATCCGTGGCCCACGTGGGGCATCCACGAGAGGGAGGTGTGGAAGTATCTCGCGAACCTGGCGTGGGGCGTCACCACCACGCGCGATCCCCAAACCTCGACCACCGACGTCCTCACCTACGCCGACCAGGTCGAGGCGGGCGAGCTCCTCGGACCCCGCATCTACCACACCGGGCCCGGCGTGTTCGGGGCGTTCCTCGAGGAGAACTGGACCAGTCTGGACGACGTGCGCAACACGCTGCGGCGCTACAGCGAGTTCTACCGCACGAATACGATCAAGCAGTACATGGCGGGCAACCGCAAGCAGCGGCAGTGGGTGATCATGGCGGCGAAGGAGCTCGGCTTGATGCCGACGACGGAGGGCGGGCTCGATTTCAAGATGAATCTCACGCTAATGCTCGACGGCTACCCCGGCTCGGAGCACAGCTACCCCATTATGCCGCTGTATGCGGACGCGGTGCAGCTCGCCGCACAGTCGGGGATCACCTACACGCCGACGCTGCTCGTGTCGTACGGCGGCCCGTGGAGCGAGAACTACTTTTACGAGCGCTACGACATTCACGAGAACGCCAAGATCCGCCGATTCATCCCGCACGAGGAGATCGACCGGCGCGCCGAGCGGCGCCCGTGGTTCCGCGACAACCAGTACGTGTTCCCGCGCATCGCGGCCTCGGCGGCGGCCATCTTGCGCGCGGGCGGCAACGTGGGCATGGGTTGTCACGGCCAGCTCGACGGGCTGGGCTGCCACTGGGAGCTGTGGGCGATGACAGGGGGCGGGGGCGGGATGACGCCGCGCGAGGCGCTGCGAGTGGGGACGATCGACGGCGCGCGTGGCATCGGCATGGATAGGGACCTGGGCTCGCTCGAGCCGGGCAAGCTCGCCGACCTGGTCGTCCTCGACGCGAACCCGCTCGAGGATATCCACAACACCGTGAAGGTGCGCTACGTGATGAAGAACGGGCGGCTGTACGAGGGCGAATCGCTCAACGAGGTCTGGCCGCGGCAGCGGGCGTTGCCCGCGATGTGGTGGTGGGGGCGGGAGCCGAAAGCAGGGCGGCCATAAGGGCTATCTTTTCGACCCCGAACCAGCTAGCTTCCACCGCGAAGTTAAGAGAACCGCGAGCTGGCATCCTCCCGCAGGACGGTCCCGCTCAGGAGCGGGCCTCACATCGGTAGGCTCAATCCCCAGGTTCGAAAAACCCACGGAAGTCGTAGTGGGTAGGTCGTCGAGACCGTTTGCGTACGGAAAGAACCGTACGCTTTGAGTCGTGCCGTACGGCTGTTCCAGACCGGCGGCTCTCTCGAACCCCCCTCGACGGCTCTCCCGCTACGCCATAGAACGGAGCAGCATGCCATTCACCTCCCTCGGGTTAGTCCCCGAGCTGATCCGCGCCGTAGCTGAAGAAGGCTACGAGCGCCCCACCCCCATTCAGCAGGAAGCCATCCCGCTGGCGCTTGCCGGGCGCGATCTGATCGGCTCGGCCCAGACCGGCACCGGCAAGACGGCCGCGTTCATCCTGCCGATCCTCCAGCGGCTTGCGCGCGGCGGCATCGCGCGCACGCTTCGGGCCCTCATCCTCGTGCCCACGCGCGAGCTCGCCGAACAGGTGTTGCAGAGCGCCCGGGCCTACGGACGGCATATGGATCTCACGGCCGCTGCAGTGTACGGCGGCGTCGGCATGGAGCCGCAGACCCGCGCGCTGAAGCACGGCGCGGACATCGTGGTCGCGACCCCCGGCCGGCTGCTCGACCACATGGAGCGCGGCCACGTGGATTACTCGCGCCTCGAAGTGCTGGTGCTCGATGAGGCGGACCGGATGCTCGACATGGGCTTCGCGCCCGACGTGCGCCGCATCCTCGCGGCGCTTCCGGACGAGCGCCAGACCATGCTCTTCTCCGCGACCGTTTCGCCCGAGGTGGACGCGCTCGCCCGCACCGCCCTCGCCGGCCACGCCTCGGTCGAGATCGGCCGCCGCGCCCAGCCGGCCGATGGGATCGAGCACGTGATCGTGGCGGCGGACAAGGCGCGGAAACGGGATGTGCTGGCGCGCATTCTCCAGGCGAAGCCCGCGGGCCAGACGCTGATCTTTACGCGCACCAAGTACGGTGCGGACAAGCTCGCGACTTTCCTGCGGCGCGAGGGAATTCCCGCGAACGCCATTCACGGGAACAAGGCACAGAGCCACCGCCAGCGCACCCTGGCGGCATTCCGCGAAGGGACCGCGGACGTGCTGGTCGCGACCGACATCGCCGCGCGCGGAATCGACGTGGACGGTATCCGCATGGTCGTGAACTACGACGTGCCGAACGACCCCGAGATATACGTGCACCGGGTGGGCCGCACCGCGCGGGCCGGGGCTCAGGGGCTCGCGCTCACACTGATCTCGCCCGATGAGTGGCTGCTGATGGGTGACATCGAGAAGCTGATCGGCCGGACGTTCCCGCGGGAGGTGATTCCGGGCTTCGAGCCCTCGGTCCCGCCGCTCCAGCCCAGGGAGATCGCCGCGGAGCAGCCCAGACCGGCAAGGTCGGTGCGGATGCGGGTCGGGCGGGGACGGCGGTAGGGGGCGGTAGGGGGCGGTAGGAGGCGGTAGGAGGCGGTAGGGGCCCGGCAGCATGCTGCGCCCTACGAACCGGCTTGCCGCCTTGCCGTCCTTTCGTCTATCTGCCACCCCGTTCTTCGATCGGCACGTAGTCTCTCTCGGGCGACCCGATGTAGATCTGCCGCGGCCGGGCGATTTTCTGGTCCCGGTCGAGCAGCATCTCCTGCCACTGGGCGAGCCATCCCGGCGTGCGCCCCATGGCGAACAGCACGGGAAACATGTCGAGCGGGAACCGCATCGCCTCGTAGATGATCCCCGAGTAGAAGTCGACGTTGGGATAGAGCTTGCGCGTCACGAAATAGTCGTCGTTCAGCGCGATCCGCTCGAGCTCGACGGCGATGTCGATGAGCGGGTTCTTTCCGGTGACGTCGAACACCTCTTCGGCGACCCGCTTGATGATCTTGGCGCGCGGGTCATAGTTCTTGTAGACGCGATGTCCGAAACCCATGAGCCGGAACTCGCCCCGCTTCACCCGGTCGATGTAGCCGGGGATGCGATCTGTCGAGCCGATCTCGCGCAGCATCCGCACCACTTCCTCGTTCGCCCCGCCGTGCAGCGGCCCGTACAGCGCCGCGGCGGCGGCGGCCATCGCCGAGTACGGGTCGGCGTGGGACGATCCCACGCCCCGCATGGCGCTGGTCGAGCAGTTCTGCTCGTGGTCGGCGTGGAGGATGAACAGGACGTCGAGGGCGCGCTCGAGGGTCTTGTTGGGCGTGTACTTCACCTCGGTCGCCTTGAACATCATGTTCAGGAAGTTCCCGGCGTAGCTCAGGTCGTTATCCGGGTAGGCGTACGGCATGCCCACCGAATGACGATAGGCGAACGCCGCGAGCGTCGGTGTCTTCGCGATCAGCCGGAAGATCTGGTTCCGGCGCGACGCTTGGTCCTGGATGTGCCTCGCCTCGGGGTAGAACGTGGACAGCGCCGCCACCGTGCTCACGAACATCCCCATCGGGTGCGCGTCGTGGTGGAAGCCGTCGATGAACTTCTTGATGTTCTCGTGGATGATCGTATGATGCGTGACGTTGCGCACCCACGAGTCGAGCTCGGCGGGCGAAGGCAGCTCACCCTGCAGCAGCAGATAGGCCGTCTCGAGGAACGTGCTCCGCTCCGCGAGCTGCTCGATCGGGTAGCCGCGGTAGCGCAGGATCCCCTTTTCGCCGTCGATGAAGCTGATCGCGCTCCGGCACGAGGCCGTGTTGACGAAGCCCGGGTCGTAGGTCATCAGTCCCGGGTCGTCACCGTCTGCCGAGACCTTGATCTGCCGCAGATCGACTGCGCGAATCGCGCCGTCCTGGACCGGGATGTCGTACTGCCTGCCGGTGCGGTGGTCGATGACCGTGAGCGTATCTTTGGGCACGCCGTCGTTCCTGGGAGTTCGCTCGCGAAAGATAACAACTCCAGGCGGTGTAGGGCGGTGAAAGGCGGTGGAGGGCGGTGATGATTGTCGAGCGCTCATCGCCGTCGACCGCCCTGCACCGCCTTCCACCGCCCTCGACCGCCCGGTATTTTGGCATTCCCATGACCCACGCCGCTCGACCGCAACCTCCCAGCCTGTACCCAACGCGCGCGGCGGCCGGCGTCCTCTTGGGCCGCGAGCTCGCGGCGCGCCGCCACGTCGGCTGCATCCTGCTGGGGCTCACGCCCGATGGGGTGGAGATCGCCTCCCACACCGCCAGAGCGACCGGCGCGCAGTTCGACGTGATGGTCGCGGACTTCATCAAGCTCGGCTCGAGCGCCGTCCCGATCGGGGCCGTCGCGGAGTCGGCTCCCACAGAGATGGATCCCGACTTCCAGCCGACCATGGCGCTGCTGGACGAGCTCACCGCGGCAATCGACGAGGCGCGGGCCCGGATCTCGCGGGACATCATGCTGTACCGCACCCAGCGGCCCGTGAAGAAGCTCGTCGGCAAGGTCGCCGTCATCGTGGACGGCCACGTTGTCCATCCGTGGAAGGCGCTCGCGGCCGCGAAGGCCGCCGAAGAGCTCGGCGCGAATCAGGTGGTGATCGCGACTCCGGTGGCGTCCGAGGCGGCGGCGGACCGGATCCGGGCCC
>DATDFP010000326.1:0-10693 GCA_036522535.1 Gemmatimonadales bacterium | reverse complement strand
CGCCGCAGCCAGTGCAGCCGGGAATTGAGGTTCCAGGTGAGGTGCCCGCTCGACACATCGACCCCGACGCCGCCGTGCGCGCCTTGCGCGACGCCCCGGTCCGGACCTTCCGAGTAGACCCCGAGGAGCAGGAGCCCGACCTCCCCGTAGAGGCGCCCCCAACCCGGTCGCACCGACGCCTCGTAGCCGGGAAGGAACAGAATTCCGTTCGGCTCGCACCCGGGTGGCGTGCAGCCGCCCGTGAGCCGGAGCGGCGCGTATGCGATATCCAGTCCGACCGAGCTACTCGCTCTCTTCATATCCCGACGGAACCGAGCGCCGAGCAGGGGACCACGGGCACGGAGGGAGCCCGAGACGGGGATCCACACGCCGAGCGCGGGGCCCACAGTCCCCTCCAGAAATCCCCCCTCCCGCGGGCTCCCGAAGGCCGCGGCGAGGTTGGCCCGGGCCTCGAGGCCCTGTACGCCGCTGTTCGGGACTTCGAAGAAGCGTCCTTCGACGATCGCGGCGACGTACGGTCCCGCGTTGAGCCGCACGCCGAGGCCGAAGCCGAGGCCGAGCTCACTGGTCGCCGACACAGAGCCGCACGACCCGGTGAGCGGTGCGGGAAACTGCAGCGTCGATTCCGAAACGCGCGCGAGCCCCAGCTCGGCGGAGGCGAACGGCGCGAGGCCGCGCGCGCCCACGGGGTAGTAGTACGAGTCCAGCCCGTAGAGCGTCAGGTCGCGGGTGCACTGGTTCGGCGTGAGGTCCGGGTAGCGGACGAGGGTGAGGGCGCTCTCGCCGTCGTCGCCCGTGATCAGGGCGACCGAGCCGCCGTAGGAGCCGAAGCTCCGGCTCGTGCCCGCCGCGTCCTCGATGGAGATGGATGAAACGATCGGACCGACACGAAACCGCCGCTGCGCGTTCACGGAAAAGGTGAGCGAGAGTGAGAGCGCAGCAACCAGGAACGGGATGGTGCGTATCATGAACAACTGATACGCACGACCGGAGCGCGGGCGCGGTGAGCGGCCCGCTCCGGACCCCGTGACGCGGGTCACGGGGTCCGCAGGGTCGCTACTTGATGAGCGCCGCGACGACGATCCCGGCCACGTTCGCCCGCACGAGCCAGGCCCAGAACTGGGCGTTCATGAGCGTCCGGACCTTGTCGAACCAGACGCTGGTCCCGATCGTCGCGAGCCCGATGGTGAGCCACAGGATCGTGCCGAACTCCATTCCACCCAGGACACCACTCGCCCACAGACTGGCCTTGAAGTGCTGATACAGGCCGGCGACGATCAGGCCGAACGCGAGCGCCAGCACGGCCGCCTTGGCGAGCATGGCGCCCATCTCGATCTTCTGCCCTGCGGGGGGCGGCGTGACGTACTGGTCCATCCCTTTGTTGAACACCTTGCTCCACATCACGAAGTCCACGACGTAGGCCGCGACGCCTGTGATCAGTCCGGCAACGATCCAGTTCACGCGTTCACCTCCGGTCACGAGGATGTTTTCGCCGACGCTCATTTGCGCCGGCCCGGCACTCCGAGCTCGGTCATCGCCATCAGATCGAGCACGTCTTCCAGATCCTTGCCCTTCAGGATGCCCTTCTCCATGACGAGCTGCCGCACGGTCACGTTCTTCGCCACGGCCTCTTTGGCGAGCTTCGCCGCCTCGGCGTAGCCGATCCTGGGCGCGAGCGCCGTGACCAGCGCCGGGCTCCGCTCGAGCCAGTGCTCGCACTGCGCCCGGTCCGCCTCGATCCCCTCCACGCACCGCTCCGCGAAGACTCGCGAGGCGTTGGTGAGGATCAGCATCGTGAACAGCAGGTTGTGCGCGATCACCGGCATCATCACGTTCAGCTCGAGCTGCCCCGCCTCCGCCGCCGCGGCGATGGTCACATCGCTGCCGAGCGCCTGGTAGCACACCATGTTCACCATCTCGGCGATCGACGGGTTCACCTTCCCCGGCATGATGCTCGAGCCCGGTTGAACCGCCGGCAGCGCGATCTCGGCGAGCCCGGTGCGGGGGCCGGAGGCGAGCAGCCGGATGTCGCTCGCGATCTTCCCCAGGTCCACGGCGTACGTCCGCAGCCCCCCTGAAAACGCCGCCGCGTCGCCCAGCGATTGCATCAACTGGACGCGGTCGCTCCCCTCCCGGAGCTCGAGGCCGGTGATCGCCTGAAGGTGCTTGACCATGAGCCGCGGGTATTCGGGCTCGGCGTTGAGCCCGGTGCCCACGGCCGTGCCGCCGATGCCGAGATCGCGCAGCGCGTCCGCCGCCGCCGCGATGCGGTCGCGGTTGCGCTCGATAGTACGGCCAAAGGCGGTGAACTCCTGGCCCAACCGGATGGGGGTCGCGTCCTGGAGATGGGTCCGGCCGGACTTGAGGATCCCGTCGAACGCCTCGCCCTTCGCGAGGAAGGCGCGCGCCAGCCGGCCCGCCGCCTCGAGCAGCGCCGGCAGCTGCGCCAGGGCGGCGAGCCGGATGGCGGTGGGGATCACGTCGTTCGTGGACTGGGCCATGTTCACGTGATCGTTCGGGTGCACCGGAGCGTACTCGCCGCGCTTCCCGCCCAACAGCTCGTTCGCGCGGTTGGCGAGGACCTCGTTGCAGTTCATGTTGTGCGAGGTCCCCGCGCCCGCCTGGTAGGGGTCCACGACGAACTGGTCGCGATGGAGGCCCCCGAGCACCTCGTCCGCCGCGCGCACGATGGCGTCCGCGAGCGCAGGGTCGAGCCGCCGCGTCTCCCTGTGGGTGAGGGCGGCGGCCTTCTTGATCCGGACGACCGCGTCGACGAAGGGAGCGAGCGGAGCGAGGTGGGAGATCGGGAAGTTGCGGCGCGCCCGCTCGGTCTGGATCCCATACAGCGCGCCCGCGGGAACCGGCAATTCTCCCAACGGGTCACGCTCGATGCGGGTCGCCCCCGTCCCATCCGTCCGTTCGGTCACGGCACCAATCTAGCCTTTGGTCGGCTCCACCCGCAGGGCATCATTGAACCGGTTGAAGTACTCCGTCATGCCGATGACGAGCGTGATCTCGACGATTTGCCCGTCATCCCACGCCTCTCGCAGTCTCCCGTACAGCTCATCAGTCACGTCGTGCCCCGAAGTGTGGATCACGTCCGCATACTCGAGCGCCGCCCGCCAGCCGGGCTCGAGACCCTCGACGGCCTCCCGTCCCCCGCGGTCCTGGATCGCGGCAACCAGCTCATCGGTCGCTCCCTTCTGTCTTGCCAAGACAGTGTGGGAGTTCAGTCAGTAGCGGCAGCGGTTGAGATGAGCGATGCGCACCCAGAGCAGCTCCTTCAGCAGAAGAGGGACCGTGCCCTCGTTCATCACGCTACGGAAATGCGCAACCATCGTGCGGAGGTGGTTCGGGCGGAGCGCGACCGTCCTGAACATGTTCGGGATGTTGCCGCGCTCCTTCAGGTACGTAGCGAAGATCGGGCGCACCTCCGGCGCTGCTTCGTCCGGCACGAGTGGTCGGATCCGCGGACCCGGCATTGCTTCTCTCGCCTCCTCTCGCGTGGCGCCCTACCCCTCCGTCCGCCTCCGCCCTCCCCATCCGATCTTGAACAGCTCCATGGCCGCGCGCAGCCCGATGCTCTTCAGGAGCGCGATGACGCCCAGTGCGGTGAGCAGCACGGCCGTGTAGAAGCGCCACAGCAACAGCATCGTCACCTGGCGCGACCCGAAGTCGCCGGCGAACCCCTGCAGAAACGCCACCTCGAGCCCCCCGCCGCCGGAGGGGAGCGGGACCACGAGCGGGGCGTGGAGCAGCGCCAGCGCGCCGTAGAACATCTGCGCGAAGGGCGGCCGGTCCTGCAGTCCCCAGGCGAGCGCGGGCAGCACGAGCGCGCGGGCCGCGACGCTCACGACGGTGAGCAATCCACCGGCGCCGAGCACCCACCACGGCGCACGGCGCACATGCGCCAACGCCACGCGCCACTGGCGCCGGACGCGGTGACGGATCATCCCCGAACGCACGAGGCGCTGCAGCAGGTAGACGGCGAGCAGCACAGACAGCGCCGCGAGCTCCACGGTGACGAGCTCCCGAGCCCGATGGCGCCGCAGCCACGCGGTGGCGGCGCTGTGCCAGTCCGGGACGTAGTAGGCGACGAGCGCCGCGGCGAGCAGCAGGAACACCGGCCATTCGCCCGCCACCTCGAGGCCGATCGCTACGAGCCCGGTGACCGGCCGCAGGCCCGCCTCGGTGAGGCCGAGAAACCGCGCCGGCTCGCCGCCCAGGCGGTTCGGCGTGAGCTGTGACGCCGCCTCCCCGTACAGGTTCAGGCGGACCGCGTCGTTGAAAGCGAGCCGGGCCCCCGCCGTCCAGACGGCGAGCTGGATGCGCCAGGCGCGCACCAGGCAGTCGAGCGCCAGCAGCGCAAGCGCGAGCAGATGGCCAATCACGAGCGTGGGCTCAGTCCGAACAGTCACCCAGCGGATAGAGGAAGCCACAGTTGGCGCACGGGTGCCTGCAGCCCCACGGCTTGGGCGGAACCGCGGCGCCGCAGCGCAGGCAGGCCGGGCGCATCTCAGGCGACGCGGTGGACGCCGATAAGGAAGGGGTTGGTTCCGCGCTCTCGTCCGACGGTGGTTTCGGGTCCATGACCGCTGTACACCTTGGTGGAATCGGGCAGGACCAGCAACTCGCGCTCGATGCTCCGTATCAGCGTGTCGAAGTCCGCGCCCGGGAGATCGGTGCGGCCAATGGACCCCGCGAACAGGACGTCGCCCGTGAAGACCACGCCGTCCCCGACGAGACAGACGCTCCCCGGCGAGTGGCCCGGCGCGTGTCGCACCGTGAAGCCCACGGCGCCGACCTGAACGCTCTCCCCGGGGACGAACTCCCGGTCGGGGGGCGGCAGCGACTCGACCCGGATGCCAAACGCCAACCCCTGCTGGATGACGTGGTCGTACAGCTCCCGGTCGGCGGGGTGCAGGTAGATCGGTGCGCCCGTCTCCCGGCTGAGTCGTGGGACGCCCATCACGTGATCGAGGTGCGCATGCGTGATCCAGACCGCCACGGGCCGCACGCCCGCCTCGCTGATCCGGCGCAGGATCAGGCCCGCCTCCTCGCCCGGATCGATGACCGCGCACTCCCGGCTCGCCTCGTCGATCACGAGGTAGCAGTTCTCGACGAACTGCCCGTTCGGGATCTGGACGATCTTCACGAGGCGACCCCCGCGTTCTCCTTCTCGCGCAGCGCGGTGAGGTACTTCTCCGCCGCGATCGCGGCGGTCGTGGCATCGCCCACGGCGGTGGTGATCTGGCGGGTGAGCTGGCTGCGCACATCCCCCGCGGCGAACAGACCCGGGATCGACGTCATCATCCGCTCATCGGTGACCATGTAGCCGGCGGCGTCGTGCTCGAAGTGGCCTTCCACGACGCCCGTGTTCGGCTTGAAGCCGATGAAGATGAACACGCCGCCGACCTTGAGCGTCGAGCGGTCTCCCGTGACGGTGTCCTCGAGCACGAGATGGTCGGCGCCCTTCTCGCCGCCCACGACCTCGACGACCCGCTTGTTCCAAATCACCTCGATCTTGGGGTTCGCGAACGCGCGCTCCTGGAGGATCTTCGACGCGCGGAACCGGTCGCGCCGGTGCACGATGTACACCCTGCTCGCATACCGCGTGAGAAAGTTGGCTTCCTCCAGAGCGGCGTCCCCGCCGCCCACCACCGCCAGCACCTCGCCCTTGAAGAAGGCCCCGTCGCACACCGCGCAGTAGGACACGCCCTTGCCCGCGTACTCCCGTTCACCGGGCACGCCGAGCTTCACGGGCGTTCCGCCGGCGGTGAGGATCACGACCGGCGCCCGGAACAGCGCGTCCCGGGCGGTCGTCACCTCGAACCAGCCGTCGTCCGCCTTGCGGATCCGCTCGACCGTGTCGGTGACGATCTCGGCGCCAAATTTCTGGGCGTGCGCCGCCATCTTCTGGGCGAGCTCCCAGCCTTTGACGCTCTCGAACCCGATGTAGTCCTCGATGAGATCGGTGTTCAGGAGCTCGCCCCCCGGAGCGCCCCGCTCGATCGCCAGGGTCTTGAGCATGCCCCGGCCGGCGTACATGGCGGCGCACAGCCCGGCGGGCCCGGCACCCACGATGATCACGTCGTACCCGTTAGTCGCCTTGTCCGTCATCCGTCCGGAATTCCAGTCGCGGGGGATCCCCCTCCCCCGCCAGGGCGCGCGCCAGTTGCGCGCGAAAGTGCACGGTCTCGAGCTCGACGTCCGCCCGTTGCGGGCCGGCGAGCTTCTCGAGGGCCGCCCCACCGACGACATCCACGCCGTGACGGTTGCCGCGTTCTCGATGGAGCAGCGCGGCCGACGCCTGAATCAACCCCTGCCACACGGGCGCCGCGGCTTCCGTAATAATAGAACGCCAGATGGTTTCCAGGGACTCGTGAGCGAGCCAGTACTCGCCGGCGTTGAACTGGTCGCGGGCGCGCGTGAGGATCGCTCGGCGTTCGTCGGGGGTCAGGGGCGGTCGAGGGCGGTCAAGGGCGGTCAAGGGCGGTCAAGGGCGGTGGGGGCTCGCGTTTCACCGCCCTTCACCGCCCTCGACCGCCTTCCACCGCCCGATTTTCAGCATGTTCAGCGCACCGTGACAGCTCGAGATCGTCCCCACCAACACCGCGGCCGGCTCGCCGCTCGCCCCCGCAGTCTTCACGGTCTCATCGCCCTCGAGCACGGCGTCCACCGCGAACGTCCCGACGCCGAACACATGGTGCCGGCATACGAACAAGGCCGGCCCGAAGACGCGCTCGCCCTGCGCCTCGAGCCTCGTGACGAGCGCGCGCACGGCGTCGCCCATCTCCCACGTCCGGGGGGCCCCGATCGCCGGGCAAGTCGCAGGCTCGACGCAGTGCGTGGGGCAGATCCAGTCGGCGAAGGAGACGTAGCGGGCGTGGTCGGGCGCCGTGCGGTCGTACGGCGTGCCCAGGCTCCCCGGGACCGGGGCTACCGCGACCGAGCGCTCGGGCCAGCGCTGCCGTGCGCGCGCGAGCACCCACTCGAACATGAGATGCGGCATGAGCGGCGACGGCACGATGAAATCTCGGGGCTCGCCCGGCCGAGCGCGCTCGGCCCGACCGAGGAACCGGGCGAAGTAGTCCGTCCACTCGCCGGTCACGAACGCGCGGTCCGGCGCCTCGCCCAGCTCGACCTGGGCGTGGCAGTTGGGATCGCGATCGACGACGATCACGCGACGATAGCCCGCCTTTCCTCGTTCCTTCGCCTTCGCGAGCTGACGGGCGTAGAAAGTCCCGTAACACCCACCGCCGACCACCACCACGTCCCGCATCGGCGCGGCGTCGCTCACGCGACGTCCCCGGTCACGGGCAAAATGGCGCCCGTGATCGCCTTCGCCTCGTCGCTCGCGAGGTAGAGCACCGCGCTCACGAGGTCGTCCAGCTCCACCCAGCGCACGTTGGCATCCTTGATCTGGGCGAGGTTGTCGGCGGTTCTCATCGTGCCGGGGGCCACGGCGTTCACCCGAACGCCGCGGTCGCGGAACTCGCGGGCGAGGGCGCGCGTGAGGCCGGCGACGGCCGACTTGGCCGCGATATACGACGCCATCTGGCTCTGGGGCTTGAGGACGGCGATGGAGGCGAAGTTGACGATCACGCCGCCGCCGCGCTCGAGCAACGCGGGGATCGCGGCCTGCGCCACGAAGAAGGTGGTCTTGATGTTCACCGCGAGCTCACGGTCCAGCTGCTCGGGCTCGAGATCGAGGGCGGATCCGTAATTCACGAGCCCGCCGGCGACGTTCACGACCACGTCGAGCCCGCCGAACTGCAGCCTCGCCTCGGCGACCGCCCGGCGCGCGGCCTCGGGCGTCGTGAGATCGCCGGCGCAGGCCCGGACGGCGAACCCTTCCGCCGCGAATTCCTCCGCCCGCTGGGCGAGCGCGACGGCGTTCACGGCGCCGATGACGAGTTTCGCCCCGGCACGCCCAAACCCGCGGGCGACGGCGTGCCCGATCTGGCCGATCCGGCCGACGCCGCTGACGAGGACGACCTTGCCCGAGAAATCAGCCGGCACGGCCACCCCCGGGCCCGTCCGCGTCCAGCGCGGCGACGATCTCGTCCACCGGCGGCGCGCCTCGCCGGGCGAACGCGATCGTCCCGTCGCTCCGGACCACGTACACGGAGCGCTGGATGCTCTTGCCGTCCTCCTTCAGGGCGTGATACGCCGCGGCGATCGCCCGGTCGGGATCCGAGAGGAGCGGGAAGTTGAACCCCATCTTCTTCACGTAGCCGGCGTGGGCCGCGGCGCCCGCCGGGTTCACGCCGAACGGCTGGACGCCCGCCTTCTCGAGTTTCACGATCTCATCGCGCACGGCGGAGAGCTGGCGGTTTCAACCCGGCGTGTCGTTCCCGGGATAGAAGACGAGCGCGACATGCCTCCTTTCGAGAACGTCGCCGAGGCTGTAGGTCTTGCCGTCGGAGGCCGCGGCTCGAAACAGCGGTGCCGGGGCCCCTACGGGGAGGAGGTCGCTCATGGAGTGTCCTCTGGCCTTTCTGACCTGCGCGCGCGGGTCGTCTGCCGGCACCGCTCTTCCAGGCGCTCCAGCCACTGGATCGGAACGTCGAGCTCGCCGAGCCCGGCGTGCGCACCGCCCAGCTCCGTGTCGCCGTGCCAGTCCGACCCGCCGCTGATCCCGAGCCCAAGGCGCTCGGCAATCGCGATGAGCCGCTGCTCCGTCTGAGCGGAGTGGCTCGGGTGTCGGACTTCGACCCCGTCGAGCCCCTGGCGCTGAAACTCGCGGATCTGGCTCTCTGTCCCGTGGTCCCCCAGATGGGCCGCGACCGCGATCCCACCCACGCCGTGCACCAGCTCCGTCACCTGTGCGAGCGTGGGCAGCGGTTTCTCCACGTAGCCGGGCTTGCCGCGACCGAGGTAACGTCCGAACGCGTCGCTCATGTCTGTGCTCACGCCCCGTTCCACCAGCACCCGCGCGACATGGGGTCGCCCGAGCGCGCCGTCCCCGGCCCCGCTCACGACGTCCTCGAGCTCGATGTCGACGCCGAGGCGCTGCAATCGCTGGACCATTTGCTCGGCACGGCGCCGCCGGGCGGCGCGGGTCGTGGCGAGAAACTCCGCGAGCCGCGGATGCCCCGGCCTGAGAAACAGCCCGAGCAGGTGAAGCTCCCCCCACGGCGCCTTGACGCTGAACTCGCACCCCGGGACGACGCGAACGCCCAGCCTCGCTCCTTCCCGCGCCGCGTCCTCGACGCCGTCGGTCGTATCGTGATCGGTCAGGGCGATGGCCGCGAGCCCCGCCGCCCTGGCTCGATTCGCCACTTCGGCCGGCGGGTACTCACCGTCGGAGGCCGAGGAGTGGCAGTGGAGGTCAACGTGCGCCGTAGGCACTCTCGGGCGAAGTCCAGGCGGGCTGGGACGCGCGGAACAGGTCCAGCACCTGTTGGTCGGACAGCTCGGCGAACGCGGCGTCCGGGCTGCGGCTCCGGACCGGCGAGTAGCGGGTGAAGCGGCGCTTGCGCTCGGGCCCGGTGCCGAGCTGGAATACGAGCCCGAACTCGTCTTTGTCGTACACGGTCACCCGCCCCGACGGATAGACCTCCCACGTCTCGCCGTCCACGACGATCCGGCGTCGCGCCATGCGCCCCTCCTACGCTTCCGTGGACGCCGCGAGCGATACCTCGGTCCACAGCTCCCACGCGTCGGGGGCATAGGCGCCGAGGCTCTGGAGGCGCTTTTCGAGCTTGAGCTCTTCGGGGAGCCGCGACGACTGCGCGCGATGCGACATCTCCGTCGGGCTTTCGGAGAACTCGGTGAACAGCTGCGGATCCTTCGCGTTGCGGAACAGCCAGATGCGCTGGCCCCGCGCTTCGGCGAACTGACACAGCTCCCTCAGGGTCGCGAGGTAGTCGGCCTCGTTCGTCGGGCCGACGCGCACGCGTGCCACGGTCAACACCTTGGGCATGGTTACATCGCCCCTTCGGGGAACGCCTCGAGCGTCCCCTTGACCTCGGCCAGGAACCGGTCGGCGTCGGCGCCGTCCACGATGCGGTGGTCGTACGACATGGACAGCACCCCCATGGTGCGGATGGCGATCGTGTCGGTGCCGTCGGGGAGCGTGACGACCTTGGGCCGCTTCTCGATCACACCCACGCCCAGGATGGCCACCTGCGGCTGGTTGATGATCGGCGCGCCGGCGTACGAGCCGAAGACACCGGGGTTCGTGATCGTGAACGTGCCGCGCTGGATCTCGTCGGGCAAGAGCTTTTTCGTCCGCGCCCGCTCCCCGAGGTCGTTGATCGCCCGGGCGATGCCCGCGAGCGACAGCTCGTCGGCGCGCTTGATGACGGGCACGATGAGGCCCCAGTCCAGCGCCACGGCGATTCCGACATTGACGTCGCCCCGATAGATGATGTTGTCGCCCGACACCGCGGCGTTGACGACCGGATGCTTGCGCAGCATCTGACCGCAGGTCTTGGCGATGAACGCCAGGTAGGTGAGGTTCACCCCACGCTCGGCGTACGCCTGCTTGTGCCTGCTGCGGAGCTCCGCAACGCGGGTGTAGTCAACCTCGAAGAAGCTCGTCACGTGCGCCGAGACACGGCGCGACATGACCATGTGGTCCGCGGTGATTTTGCGGATCTTGGAGAACGGCTCCACGCGGTCCCCCGGCCACGGCTCGACGACGGGATGCTCCACCGGGCCGGCGGGAGCGCCCAGAGCGGCGATG
>DATDFP010000325.1:0-4787 GCA_036522535.1 Gemmatimonadales bacterium | reverse complement strand
CATGGCCCGTACCTCCAGGGCCGCGCAGATTACAGCAAAATACCCGACTGTAGTACTAAGGAGGACACGGCCACATCCGCCTGAAAACCCGGGTTAGGCATCGTGGCCGCCCAGCCGGCCCCTGGCGAACCCAGTTTGGGTGTGCACAAAACCCCTCTGCTTCCGTCTTTCCGCGGGCCAGGTTTTCTGGGCCCCTCGAGCCTGCGGTCCTGGCGTGCACAAAGCTAGAGTATAGTGTCTGCTCTGGGGACGGAGGCAGACATGGGGCGGGGCACGATGCGGGTGGCGATCTATGCGCGCGTGTCCACCGCCGACCAGAACCCGGAGCTGCAGCTGCGCGAGCTGCGTGACTACGCCGCCCACCGCGGCTTCACCGTGCACCGCGAGTATATGGACCAAGCCAGCGGCGACGTGCGCCGGCGCAAGCGCGCCCCCGCCTTTGATGAGCTGATGGCCGACGCTCGCCGGCGCCGCTTCGACTGCGTGCTGGTCTGGAAGTACGACCGCTTCGCCCGGTCTCTTGGTGCCCTGGTCGCGGCCCTGCAGGAGTTTCGCGATCTCGGAGTGGACTTCATCAGCCACACCCAGGCGATCGACACCACCACGCCCATGGGCCGGCTGTTCTTCCACGTTATCGGCTCCTTCGCCGAGTTTGAACGCGATGTGATCGTGGAGCGCGTACGTGCGGGCTTGGCCAACGCGCGGGCCAAAGGCAAGCGTCTCGGCCGGCCGGTGCGCGACCTCGGCGCCCAGGCGCGCGTCGTCGCACTCAAGGGCGAAGGGCTGAGCCTGCGCCAGATCGCCGCCCGCGAGTCCCTCTCGCCTTCGGGGGTGCGCAAGATGCTCAAACGGGCCGGCATCGAGACCGCCGCGGCGCCCGCTCCGGTCCCGGGGTCCGGGCAGGCGTGAGTCGTGCGGCCGCCGGCTCCCCCGCCCGCGGTCGTTCCGCACCGGAGGACGCCCAGCCCTACCGTCTGCCGGCCGCGATCGACCCAGTAACGCTGCGCCGCTACTTCACCCTGCACGCGGCGGACCGCGAGGAGGTCGGCCGTTGCAGGGGCGCCGCCACAACCCTGGGCTTTGCCGTCCAACTCTGTACTCTGCGCTGGCGCGGCCATTTCCTGCGCGACATGGCCGGCGTGCCTGCCGCCGCGATCGAGGCCCTGGCCGAGCAGCTCGGCCTCTTGCCCCTGGCGTTGGAAGTGTCGCTACGTGGCTACCCGGCCAACGAGGATACCCGGCTCGACCACCACGAGCGCATCCGCCGCCATCTCGGTTTCGTCCGCTGCGGCCCAGCCGAGCGCCGGCACCTGCTCGACTACATGGTGGCAACCGCCCGGGCCGTGCCGCGGGCGGCGACGCTGTACCCGCTCGCCTGTCGCTGGCTGCTAGAGCAGCGCATCGTCCGGCCCGGCCCGAGCACGATCCGCGATATCCTCGCCCGTGCCCGTGAGCAGGCGCTCGCTGCCACCTTTTGGGTCCTGACCGCTGGCTTGACCGCGGAGCAGCACGACCAACTCGACCGACTCCTGCTGCCACCCGAGGCGCAGGACGGCTCGCCCGCCTCCGCCCGGTCGCGGCTGGACGGGCTCCGCGCACCGGCACCGGGCGTCTCGGCCGCGGCTCTGGTCATATTGACGGAGCGCCTCCGCGAACTGCACGACCTTGGCTTCGCGCACTGGCCAGCGCTGGGCTCGGTTCATCCGGCCATGCGCCGCCTGCTCGCGGGCTGGGGCTATGCCTATGACGCCTGGAGCCTGCGCCGCTTCGAGCCCGCCAAGCGCCACGCCGTCCTGATCTGCACGCTGGAGGCGGCGCTCGCCGAGGCCACGGACGCGCTGGTCGAGATGCAAGACAAGCTGATCACCCGCGTCCACAACCGCGCCCGCAAGCACCGAGCCGACCTGCTGCACGCCACCGACGCCGCCAAGGCTCGCGCCGTGTCGGTCCTGGAAGACCTCGGCGGCCTCGTGCTGGACGAGGACGGGGTGCCTGACGCTGAGCTGCGCGCCCGCATCTACGAGCGTCATTCGCGCGAGGAGATTGGCCTCCTGGTGGACGGGTGCCGGGGACTGCGCGAGGGTGACCCGGGCTCGCACCTGGGCTTCGTCGGCCGCTGGTACGCCGCCACGCGCCAGTACTCGCCGGCTCTGCTGCAGGCTGCTCCGCTGCGCTTCCCGCCGGGCTCCGAGCTGGGCCGCGCCGTCGAGCACCTGCGCGCCATCAACCGCGAGGGGCGCCGCAAGCTCGGAGACGCGCCGGTGGACTTCCTGCCTCCGCGATGGCGCCGCCATGTCCTGCCCCCGCCCGCGCGGCCCGGGGGCGAGCGGGCGATCTCGCGGCCGCACTATGAAATGGCACTGCTGTCCACGCTCAACGAGTGCATCAAGAGCGGCGACGTGACCGTGGAAGGCTCGCGCCGGTGGGCCGACTTTGACGACTACCTGATCCCGCGCGCCACCTGGGAAGCCGAGCGTCTGGACCACTACGCCACCCTCGGCCTGCCGACCGACCCGGAGGTGTTCGTCGCCGGCCTGGACCGCGAGCTGAAGGCGGTGACGGAGGCGGTCGAGGCGCGGCTCGCCACCAACGCCACACTCAGCATCGACGCGCACCGGGGCCGGTTCAAGCTGGCCCGCCCCAAACGGGGCGACGACAATGAAGACGAGTTGGTAGTTCGCGCCGCGGAGACGCCGCACGGCAAGCTGATCCGCCGCCGGATGCCCAAAGCGGACCTTGCCGACGTGCTGATCGACATCGACAACGAGACCGACTTCGTGCGCCACCTGCTGGGGACCGGCGACCGCAGCGGCCGGACCGCGAGCGGGATCAGGCGCCGCAACGTGCTGGCCGCGTTGCTCGCCTGCGGCTGCAACCTTGGTCCCGAGCGCATGGCCGCCGCGACTCCCGGCATCAGTGCCCACGAAATCGCCGAGGCCGCGGACTGGCTGCTAACCGAGGACGCACTCAAGGCGGCGGTGATCGAGCTGGTCAACCACGCCTCGCGCCTGCCGCTCAGCCAGCGCTGGGGCCTGGGCGGCACGGCGTCGGCCGACGGCATGCGCTTCCACGTGCCGGCTAACATCTTGTCTGCCGACTACAGCCCGCTGCTGGACGGGCGCGGCGTGACGCTGATGCGCCACACGCTCGACAACTACCTCCAGCTCCACGGCAAGCCGGTCCCGTGCCGACTGCGCGAGGCGCTGTTCGTCCTCGACGGGCTGGTCGAGCACGACACCGAGCTGGACCCGCGCGTGCTGTACACAGACACGCACGGCAGCTCGGAGGTGGTGATGGCCGCCGCTCACCTGCTCGGCTACTCGCTGGAGCCGCGCATCGCCGATCTGGGTGATCAGACCCTCTATAAGATCGACCGCGAGGCCGCCTACCCCGGCCTCGACCCGATCCTGACCGGGACAGTCAAAACGCACCTGATCGGCCCCGCTTGGGACGGGGTGGTGCGCCTGGTCGCCTCTATGCGCGCGCGCACCGCCTCGCCTTCGCTCATCCTGCACCGGCTCGGCTCGTACGCGCGCCAGAACACCCTGCATCAGGCACTGGCCGAGATCGGGCGGGTGCGGAAGACAGCCTTCGTGCTCCGCTTCCTGGACGACGCCGCGTACCGCCGCCGCATCGGGCAGGAGCTGAACAAGGGCGAGCGCTCGCATGCGCTGTCGCGCTTCCTGTTCTTCGGCAAGGAGGGCGGGGTGCGCGGGCGAAGCTTCCAGGACCAGGTGAATACCTTCTCCTGCCTGGCCGTGCTGCACAACGCTGTGGTGGTCTGGAATACGCTGCGGCTCGGCGAAGTCGTCGCCGGCCTGCGCGCTGAGGGACACGACATCCCCGACCGCGAGCTCGCCCGCACATCGCCGCTGCTGCACGCCCACATCAACCCTTTCGGGCAGTACCGCTTCGACCTGGCCCGGATGCGCCGGGCCTAACCCCAATACTGTTCATTTTACGATCTGAACGGCGGTGGTGAAATCGATCCGGGTGGTTGGCTGTGGTGCGCGGGGTCGCAGCGGATAGTTGCTCATCTTGCGTTTGACCCCGCGCGGCACCCGCCGTCCCCGGCTGCTCACCACGCGCTCCTCCAGGATTTCGTTCAGCACCGCCTCATGCAGGGCGAGCTTGGCCCGAGGGGGAAAGTGCGGCGAACATCGGCAGCTTGCGGCGGACGACACGCACGGCATGCGAGAAGGAGAGGCGGTCGGGGTCTTCATCGGCTTTCAGGGCCGCTTCGTGCATCAGCCCGCGCACGGCGAAATGCGCCAGCAGCAGGCCCCAGAACTCCTGCCGGACCAATTCTGGGCTTTTACTGCGCAGCACGACCTGCGCCCCGCGCAGGTGCGTCTTCAATTCGGCCAGGGCGCCTTCGATCTCCCAGCGCTCGTGATAGAGCGCGGCCAGTTCCGCCGCAGGCGCCTTGGCCGGATCGAGGATTGTCGTCATCAGCCGATAGAGCGGCTCGGCCCCAGCCACGCCCTCCAGCCGGTACTCGACCACACGTACCTGCACGCCGCCGGTGCGGTGCCACCGATCCTTATCGCTAGGATAGACCGTCGTCAGGTAGGAACCGTCGGCCAGCATCGTTTCGCGCGGCAGGCGTAGATTGTATTTCACCCGCCAGAGCAGATCGGCACCGGTGTCCAGCGCCACCCGCCAGAGCGCATGGCCGAAGAACTGCCGGTCGGCCAAACACAGCATGCCGGGACGCAACGCCGCCAGCACCTCACGGGCCAGCATTATTTCACCCTGGGCGTAAGGCCCAGGGTGAAATAATGCTG
>DATDFP010000324.1:0-6386 GCA_036522535.1 Gemmatimonadales bacterium | reverse complement strand
CCCAGCACGCCGCGCACCGTGTCAGCGGTATCCGTCGCCGCCGCGGCGGCCACCGACGCGAGCTTGCGCACCTCGTCCGCCACGACCGCGAACCCGCGGCCCTGCGGCCCCGCGCGCGCGGCTTCGATCGCGGCGTTCAGGGCGAGCATGTTCGTCTGGTTGGCGATGGCCTTCGTCTGCGCCACGAACTTCTGAACCTCACCCGACGCCAGTGCCAGCGCCTCCGCCTCACGCACTCCCCGATCCACCTCTTCGGCGAGCTTCACCAGCTGGGTCGTGCTCTGGT
The DNA here is from genome assembly GCA_036522535.1 of Gemmatimonadales bacterium. Taxonomy (GTDB): domain Bacteria; phylum Gemmatimonadota; class Gemmatimonadetes; order Gemmatimonadales; family GWC2-71-9; genus AG12. The sequence continues at coordinate 6,100 of DATDFP010000324.1, read as the reverse complement.
CCAGCACTCCCTTGTGGCGGCGCGCCAGCTCCGCGACGGCGGTGTTGCGGCGCACCGAGTCCTCGGCGCCCGCCGCGAGGATCGTGGCGATCTGCAGGATCTTCGCCGCGTCGTCGGCGGCCGCGCGCACCAGCCGCGCCTGTTCCGCCGCGCGCTGCGTCAAGTCCTGGCAGGTCGCGCTCATCTGTTGCGTCGAAGCGCTCATCTGCTCGGTGGAAGCTGAAATCTGGCTCGCCATGGCCGCCGCCTCGTCGGCGGCCGTGCGGATCGCGCCTACCAGCCGGCGCAGCGCAACGACCATCGTGTGCACGGAGGAAAGGAGATCACCCACCTCCGCCGTCTCGATCCGCTCCGCCGCCACCGTCGCCGACAGGTCGCCGCCTGCCACCCGGCTCGCGATCGCCCCGGCAGCACGCACGGGCTCGGTGACCCGTTTGTTGAGCCAGCGCCAGGCGAGGTAGACGAGCCCCAGCGTCGCGGCGAAGACGACCAAGGCCCAGAGGAAATTGTTCCCGAGCGTGGCCTGCGCAGCGGCGTAGGCGGCGGCGGTCGGCTGTCGGAAGACGACCCACCACTTCCCCTCGTTCGCGGGGACCGTAATGACCAGCTCCTCGCCTCCCGCCGACCGCACCGTGGTCCAGGCCGGCCGCACTGTCCGGGGCATGGCCCGGGCGTCGGGGAGCGCGCGCAGCACCTCACCCTGATTCGGCGTCACGATCGCCCGGCCTTCGCCGTCCACCACCTGCAACCGCGCGCCCTCCAGTGCCGCCGCCGCGAGCAGGCGGGACAGCGCGTCGAGCGCGAAGACGGTCCTCAGAACGCCCACGGGTTGGGGGACGCCGGGCGCGCGGAGGGCCACGTCGAACTCGAGCGACACCGCGGCGTCGGAGGAATCGTAGCTCGGACCGCCCGCGTATGCGCCGTCCGCCATCGCGCGCCGCCACCACTCGGCAGCCGACTGGACGAAGTCCGAGGGGCGGCCCGACGACAGCACTGTGTACCCGTGGCTCTCGGTGAAGAGCAGCTGCGTGAAGTCAGACCGGCGGGTGTATTCCCGTAAGTAGGCAGCGAGCTCCGGATCGCCCCCCAACTCGCGACGCTGGCCGAACATCCGCTCGAGGGTCGAGTGGTCCAACTGGAGCAGCCCCTCCCGGACCACCCGCTGCGATCCGTTCACGGCGGCCCGGATCAGCGCCGGCGACAGGGCGAGCACCTCTCCCTCGTGGCGGCGCTCTCGCAGGTACTGGTCCACCGCGGTGGCCACGCGGGTCGCCACGTCCTGGCCCTGCTCCCTCGCCTGTTCCTCCACGATGCGTTGCGTGCTCCTGCCCGAGAGCACCGCGAAGCCGACGACGAGCACGAGGGCGACACCGGCCCCCGTCAGGAGGAAGCGCTGCCGGAGCTGCTGGGTGCGGCTGGCCATGACGCGGGTCGGCAAGGTACGCAGGGTTACCTGGAGGGGCAAGCCTGTTTAGTTTCATGCAGTTATGAGTCGCATCCCGAGCTACGACCCCGAGGCCGTCGAGACCAGGTGGCAGGAGCGCTGGGAGCAGGACCACACCAACGAGCCCGATCTGGACCGCCCCGAGCGGCCGTTCTACAACCTCATGATGTTCCCCTATCCCTCAGCCGAGGGGTTGCACGTGGGGAACATGTTTGCCTTCACCGGCGCGGACATCTACGGGCGGTTCCAGCGGCTCCAGGGGCACGACGTGTTCGAGCCGATAGGGTTCGACGCGTTCGGCATCCACTCCGAGAACTACGCGCTCTCGGTCGGGACCAACCCGGGGACGCTGATCCCCCGGAACATTGCGACGTTCCGCCGGCAGCTCAAGCGCGTCGGCGGCATGTTCGACTGGCGCCACGAGCTCTCCACCACCGACCCCCGTTACTACAAGTGGACGCAGTGGATCTTCCTGCAGCTCTTCAAAGCCGGGCTCGCGTTCCGGAAGAGGGGGGCGGTCAACTGGTGTCCCAAAGACATGAGCGTCGTCGCGAACGAGCAGGTGATCAACGGCTACTGCGAGCGCCACCCCGACACCAAGGTCGAGCTGCGCTACCTCGAGCAGTGGTTTTTCGCGATCACCCGCTACGCCGAGCGCCTCCTCGAGAACCTTGACTGGCTCGACTGGTCGGACTCGACCCGCACACTGCAGCGCAACTGGATCGGCCGGAGCGAGGGCGCGGAGCTCGTGTTCGAGACGCCGGGCGGCGCGAAGATATCGGTCTTCACCACCAGGCCGGACACGGTGTTCGGCGCCACCTACATCGTGCTCGCGCCCGAGCACCCGCTCGTGGACTCGCTCACGGCCGAAGAGCGGCGCCACGAGGTGGACGCCTACCGGCGCGAGGTGCTGCAAAGGGACCTCGTGTCCCGCAAGGTGGGCGAGAAGACCAAGACCGGGGTGTTTCTCGGCTCCTACGCCCGCAATCCGGCGACCGGGGAAGCGATCCCCATCTGGATCGCCGACTACGTCGTCATGGAGTACGGCACGGGCGCCATCATGGCGGTGCCGGCCCACGACAAGCGCGACTTCGAGTTCGCGGCGGCGTTCAACCTCCCCGTCCGCCGGGTCGTGCAAGCCGAGGAGCCGCTCCCGAGCGTCACCGAGGACGGCGCGATGATGAACTCGGGCCAGTTCGACGGGCTGCCGTGCCGTGATGCGCAGCGACGCATCGTGGACTGGCTCTCGGAACGGGGGCTCGCGACGCCCGAGGTCCGCTACCGCATTCACGACTGGTGCATCTCGCGCCAGCGCTACTGGGGACCGCCGATCCCGATCATCTACTGCGACCGGTGCGGACCGGTGGGGGTGCCGGAGCGCGACCTTCCGGTTGTGTTGCCGTTCATCGAGGACTTCCGTCCGGACGCCTCCGGCGTGAGCCCGCTCGCGCGGCACAAAGAGTGGTATTTCGTGCCGTGCCCGCAGTGCGGCGCCACTGGGCGGCGGGAAACCGATGTGTCGGACACGTTCCTCGACTCGGCGTGGTACTTCCTTCGCTATCCATCCACCGAGTTCGACGATCGGCCCTGGGACACCGAGCGGACCAAGACCTGGCTCCCGGTGACGTCCTATATCGGCGGGAACGAGCACGCCGTGCTCCACCTGCTGTACTCCCGCTTCATCACGATGGTGCTGAAGGAGCTCGGGCACGTCGGGTTCGAAGAGCCGTTCCCGAAGTTCCGGGCGCACGGACTGATCATCAAAGACGGCGCCAAGATGTCGAAGTCGCGCGGTAACGTGGTGATTCCCGACTCCTACATCCGGAAATGGGGCGCCGACGCGTTCCGCATGTACCTCATGTTCCTCGGTCCCTTTCAGGAGGGCGGCGACTTCCGGGACGAGGGGATCACAGGGGTCCGGCGCTTCCTCGACAAGGTGTGGCAGCTCGCGCACGAGGCGGCCCTAACCCCACTGACCCCGGGCGCAAGCCCGGGGAGCCCGGGGCCGCCGCCGGCCGTTGCCCGAAAGCTCCATCAGACGATCCGCAAGGTCACGGCGGACACGGCGGGCCTGGACTACAACACGGCGATCGCCGCGATGATGGAGTATGTGAATGCCTTGCGGGAGGCGGGATGCGCGACGCGGGATGCGGTAGAGCCCCTCATCGTGATCCTCGCGCCTTACGCGCCCCATCTCGCGGAGGAGCTCTGGGCCGTGCTCGGGCACGATCGGTCGATCTTCCAAGAGCGGTGGCCGAGCTTCGACGAGCGCATCGCCGCTGCGGGCGCCACCGAAGTCGTCGTCCAGGTGAACGGCAAGGTCCGGGCGCATCTCAACGTCGACCGCGGCGCGACCGAAGCTCAGGTTGTGGAGCGCGCGCTCGAGGACGAGTCCGTGCAGAAGTTCGTCGATGGCAAACCGCTTCGCAGAACCATCTACGTGCAGGATCGGCTGCTGAACCTGGTGGTGTGATAGCAACTAACCCCGGGCGCAAGCCCGGGGTTCTGCACCGGCACCGGCACCGGGTCAGGCACCGGCATCGGCACCGGGTCCGGCACCGGCACCGGCACCGGGTCCGGGGGCAAAACCACGACCTTCGGGCGACGACCTGGTGAGTACCCCGGGCTCGCGCCCGGGGTCAGTGTCTACAGGATTTTCGCCGCCAAATCCCCCACCAGGTAGCCGACGCCGGCGACGCCGAGCCCCACCACGAACATATCGATGCCGCTGCGGATCACGCCCCGGCCGGTGAAGAAGCTGCGCGCCGCGCCCACGGCGAAGTGCGACAGCATGGCGATCGTGAACGCCGTCCAGGCCGCGGTGGGCCCGCTCAGCACGAGAAACGGCGCGACGGGGATAAACGCCCCGACCGCGGTGGCGGCCCCGGTGACCCAGCCCTCGCGGAACGGCGTGGCGTGGGCTTCCCCGATCTTCAGCTCCTCGCGCACTTGCTCGTCCAGCGCCCGCTGGGGGTCGCGCATGACGTCCGCCGCCATTTGGCGCGCGATCCCGGCCTCGATCCCCTTCGCCTGGTATACGAGCGCCAGCTCGTCCTGCTCCACCTCCGGCATGATGCGGATCTCCTCCTTCTCCATCGCGATCTCGTGGGCGTAAACCTCCGCCTCACTCTTGGCCGCGAGATACCCGGAGGACCCCATCGACAGGGCGTCCGCGATCATCCCGGCGATGCCCGACACGAGCACGATGTGCGGGGCCACACCGCCACCGATCACACCCGCGACGAGCCCGAAGTTCGCCGTGAGCCCGTCGTTGAACCCGTACACCACCACCCGCAAGAACCCGCCTGACGCGGCCTTGTGCCAGGGCTCGCTCCCCACCCCCGCCAGGTGGGCCAACGTCTCGGCGTGCGTGGCGGATTCCCTGGCGAGCTCGAGCGAGACTTTCCGGGCGTCCTCGAGCCGCGAGCCCTTGTGGAGGTCCATGTAGCCTTTGACCTCCATCCCCTCTTCCCGCAACAACAGCGGTAGCAGGTAGCGGGGCCCGAAGCGGCGCCCGAACCATGCCCGCAGGCGCGCGTTCAGCGAGGGCCGCGCCCGCCCGGCCGGATGCCCGTGCTCGGCAAGCAGCTTCTCCCACATCTGCGTGTGCCGCTCTTCCACGGCGGCGAGCTTGGTGTAGATGTCCCGCTTGTGAGGATCGGGCTCCTGGCCGGCCAACACCTCGTACAGGTACGCCGCGTCGTATTCGTCCTGCCAGTGCTCGAGCCAGGTGCGGAGTGTCGCCTTGTCCACGGTCGCCATGGCTACGAAGATAGCCGCAACTTGCGGGATATCAATATGTTAGGTCGCGACGGTAGAAGGCGGTAGAAGGCGGTAGAGGGCGGTAGAAGACGGTAGAGGCGCGTCTGGACCACCTCTACCGCCCTCTACCGCCCTCTACCGTCTTCTACCGTCGTCTTCTACCGTCGCGACCTATTCCGTCCGCTCCGCATCTACCTTTCTGACCGATGACGTTATCGCTCGCCATTCCCGACATCCTCGTTGCCAGGGCGAAGTCAGGCGATCTGGAAGCGCTCGAGGCGCTGTACCGGGCGTTCGAGACGCCCGTGTACAACCTGGCGCTCCGCATCCTGCGGAGCCCCGAGGACGCCGAAGACGTGTTGCAGGAAACGTTTCTCGAGGTGGTGAGGAGCATCGGCCAGTACCGGGGCGAGGGGCACCTGTGGGGTTGGATCCGCCGGATCGCCGCCTCCAAGGCGCTGATGCGGATCCGGCGCGACCAGGTGCGGGCGACGGAGGAGTTCGACGAGACGGCGGCGGGCCACGTGGGTCCGGTGGGCGCCGTGCCGGCGCGGATCGATCTGGAGCGCGCGTTCGACCGGCTGAGCGAGACGTCGCGGGCGGTCGTATGGCTGCACGACGTGGAAGGTCACACCCACGAGGAGATTGCGGAGCTGATGGGCAAGACCGTGAGTTTTTCGAAGTCGCAGCTCGCCCGCGCCCACGCGCGGCTGCGGCGGATGCTGGACCAGGAGGGAGCAGCTTCATGATGCACTGCACGATGGACGATCTCGTGGCCGTGCAGGCGGGCGAAGGCTCGGTCTGGGCGACGCGGCACCTCGAGGCGTGTTCGGCCTGCCGGGCGGAGCTCGAGACGCTGTACCAGCGGATCGCGCAACTCAAGGCGCTGCCGGC
>DATDFP010000323.1:0-22322 GCA_036522535.1 Gemmatimonadales bacterium | reverse complement strand
ACCACCACGGGTGACTACAAAGACGCCGTCCAGTTCGGGCTGCAAAGCATCCGTTTCGGGACACGAGCCCTAAATCAGCCGATTCTCTGGATCCCGTTCGGGAGTATGGCTGAGGCGCACATGCTCGCTGGTGATCGTACGGCGGCGACGGAATGTTTGGAACGCGCTCGTGAGCTGGTCAGGACCAACCCCAGCTGGTCGGCGAACGTCCAGCTCCTGTGCGCCGCCGCCGCCGTTGCGCTCGTGACGGGCAACGTCGACTTGGCACTCGCCCTCATCGGAGCAGCGGAGGACGGCGCGTGCGGGAAGGAACAGTTCGTGCCGAGTCCTGGGGTGTTCGAGAAGCTCAGGATCTTCCGAGTGGCGCACATCTCAGGGCCCGCGGTCGCGCTGGAGCTGGCGGACGCTGCCAAGGCAATGTTTCGCGGACGCCACCCTTTACACTATTTGTCCGTCCTCGCAGCGACTGCCTGGGTCGAGAAGCGAGCCTTTGGCACGCCCAGAGCGGGAACCGCGCGCGAGCTTGAGGCTTTCGACACGCCAGCGCTGGCGGGCTGGCGGGCTTGGGAGACGGCGGAGGGCTTTTTGAGCTAACGGAACCCGAAGGGTCTGCTTATCAGGCCGCTATCGACCCCACTAGCCCTAAGGCGAAGTATCGGGAGAGGACGCCGAGCTCGGAGGCCGGGGTTCTTGGAGCCGATCCGACGCCTCGCTCTCAGCAGAAAGAGCGAGCCAGAGGGTCAAACAGATGCCCTGCCGACCCAGTTCCTGACCCTCCCTCGAGCGGGAGGCAGTGAAGTCTTCTGTGGCCTCGGCGCCCCTTCGGTCCCCAGGAGCGCGCGAAGGGTCGCTGACTTCCGCACCAAACGGACAATGTCCGGGTCGAATTGGCGCCCGGCATGCGCGTGCAGCTCGTCGATCGCGGACGCTAGCGTTAGGGCGGGTCGATACGGGCGGTCGGTCGTCATCGCGTCCAGCGTGTCGGCGATCATAATGATTCGTGCGCCGATGGGGATCTGCTTCCCCACCAGACCGTCTGGATACCCTGAGCCGTCGAAGCTCTCGTGGTGGTGCCGGATTATCCCCTCCACTAAGCCACGGAGCTTTGCGGCGGTTGCCACAAGCTGTGCGCTGCGTACCACGTGAGTGCGCATGACTACCAGCTCTTCCGGGCTAAGCCGGCCGTCCTTTCGAAGTAGCGGAGCGAACTCTTCGTAAATCTTGCCCACATCGTGCAGTAACGCAGCTCTCTTGATCCGGTCCAACTCACTGGCCGACAGGTTGAGCTCTCGGCCTATGGCAACGGCGTAGTCGGCAACTCGCCGCGAGTGCCCAGAAGTGTACGGATCTCGAGCCTCCATTGCCTTGACCATCAGCTCGAGCTTTTCCTCGAGCTCTTCCTGCAGCTGCAAGTTCGCCTGATAGAGCTGCCGGGCCAGGAATAACGGGAAAACGATGATGGCCAGACCGAGAAACTCAAGCCTTACATAGAGAAGCACGAGCAAGATCGCGAGCGTGCTGGAAGAGAGGTCCGTGATGAGAGCGCTGCCAAGCCGACCCCAAGCCTCTCGTATTGAGACGCCTGGAGTGGAAAAGGAAACGGCAAGGGCCACGCTACCGTGGTTCACGACGAAAAACGTGACCACCAGAGCGAAAAATGGGACTAGAGAAAAAGTGAACTCGTTTAGACTGACGCTCCCTCCCAACCCTGTGTAAACGAGCCCGCCCAGTCCAACTGCGAGCATGTACTGTGCGGTGTTAAACCAGACCCGAATCGCCGGTTTGTTGCGAACGAACGTATCGACGAGGAGCGCGGTAACCCCGCTTATCAGCATTGGCCACGGGTGGCCGAGAATCGCCACCGAGGCTAGGAAGGGAATGAACCCTACCGAAATGTTGACCCTCGCTAAAGGGATCCTGAAGAAGAACGAATCGCTTACTATGCTCAGGACTGCGAACGCAGCGACAGCGTTCCAAAAACGGGACGGGAATGGTCCAGGTTGCTGCCAACTGGGCAGTATTAAGAGGTAAGCCGAAGCCAACGTAACCGCACCGACTAAGATGTAGATGCGGCGTCGTAGCAGCCTATCTCTCAAATCGTCGCCCATTTCCGACTACCAGTGCCGAGTGTAAAGCCTGAGGGACCCCGGGTCGTCACTACCAGCCGGCCAATCCCCCTGTGAAGACCAGCTTCGCGAGAGCAGTAAAAACCGCTGCGAGCAAGTGCACCATTGAGCGTCACCTCCCCAAATGACCTGCGAGTAATTGCCTCGTCAGACCAGGAGTGGTACGCCTCGCTACGACGTACCTGACGCTCCGCTCGTTGACTGTTCGCTCGACTCCGCTCAGCTAGCGATGACCAGGGGCCCCTATTCTAGATGTCTATCGATGTCCGCCCGCACCTGTCCACGAGGGCGGCCAAGAAAAAGAAACTGGGATGATCGAGTGGCCGCCCTACGCGGCCTTCTTCCGCCGTAACGCCTGCCGGATCGCCTCCACCACCGCGGCCATTCCCTCACCCTTGTTCAGGATCACCCGCACGCCCATTTCCCGCAGCTGCTGCGCCGCCTGGTCGGGCATCCCGCCGGTGATCACCACCACCTCCGCATCCAACCGCCGCCCCGGCTCGAGCAGCCGCTGGATCACCTGCGCCGCATTGAGGTCCGGCAGCCCGTAGTCCAACACGATCAGCGCGGGCTGCACCCGCCCGATCTCGAGCAATCCGTCCACTCCGTTCGTCGCCTCCACCACCTCCACAGCGAGATCCGACTTCTCAATCGTGCGCGTCAGTACCCGCAGGTACCCCCGATCATCCTCCACCACGACTACCCTGGGGGTCCGGTCCCCCTGCTCCAACTCCGGGGGCACGACCATGCTGTGGGCGCGCAGGAACGCCACCAGGTCGTCGGTCTGCACGCGACGGCGCCCTGTCGGGGTCTTGTGCCCCTTCAGAAGCCCCTGGTCAACCCAGCTGGCCACGGTCGCCGGTGAGACCTGACAAACTCGAGCCACGCGCTGCGTGCCCCAGTATCGCCTCACTACAGACGAGCTCACAATACTCCGTACGAACCTCGAGAACCACAAATATCACTAAAAGAGAGGGGACGCAAGGACCCTGTTGCGAGGACTCGACGCCACAGGGGGGTGAATCTGCTTATGTGACGTCAGCGAAACGGCTTAGCGCCTGGCGTCGGTCCACCGGTTGGTGGCATCGAGGACGGCGAGAACGGCGCTTCGTTCTCCGCTCTCCCGTATCTCGCACGTACCGGTCAAGAGCTGCGCTTCGCGGCCGCCCAGCCCGTGCACGGCGACGAACACGAACTTGCGGTCGAACGCCTCGATGATCTGGGCTCCTTCCAGGGCGATGGAGTTGTCGGGGAGCAGCTCGTCCAGGCACAGTGCCGTCGCCCGCGCAGCGGCCTCCACCCGGTTCCGCATCGTATCAGTCCCCTGCTCCTCCGCCTCGGCGTCCTTCCCCTCGAACGAGAGCTTGACCCGGACCAGGATCCGCTGGGGGCGGGACCCCGGCCGCACCTCCAGCCCCTGAAACATCACGACGCGCCGCTTGGCGCGGGTCTTGACCGCTTCCTCTTGCAGCTGCTCGATCGGCCGCACGTCGGCCGTCTGGGCGACGCTGATCTTGCGGTGGTCGATCTTGAGGCCGAGCTGCGCCATGAGCGCGGACTCGATGTTGCGCACCACCTGCTTGCCCTGCACGTCGCTGGTCGTGAGCACGTGCACCTCGCTCACCTCGCCCAGCGGCGTCACCATCACTCGTGCGGAGAGCACCCCGGTGAGGCTGGCAATCAGGTTCTCGACGCGCTTCACCCCCCACGGATCGGGAACCTGCCCGCTGAGCGGGCCCGATTCCTCGTCCCGGGGGTCGGCCGGCGTCTCGGCGGCTTTGGTAGGCGTCAGCGTGACTCTTCTCCCGTTGCGACCTGGTTCCGTCCTGAGGCCTTGGCACGATACAACGCGCGGTCCGCGGCCACCAGTACGTCCTCTGTCTCCGGGCCCTTCCCCGGGACGAACTCGGCCACCCCGACGCTCGCCGTCACCAACCCCTTCCCGTACCCGAGCCGCTCCCCCATGGCCTCGACGCTCGCCCGCACCTTGTCCGCCACCCCCAGCGCCCCGTCCATCCCCGTGCGGACCAGGACGAGCACGAACTCGTCACCGCCGTAGCGCGCCGCCAGGTCGGTGGAGCGGATGTGGGCGCTGCAGTCCTGTGCCGCCAGCCGCAGCACCTCGTTCCCCGCCTCGTGACCGAACTGGTCGTTCACCTGCTTGAAGTGGTCCAGGTCCACGAATACCACGGCGAAAGGATCGCCGGTCCGGTCGCTGCGCGCCACTTCGCTCGCGAGGCGATCGCGCAGCACCCGGAACGTCGCGAGCCCGGTGAGACCGTCCACCGCCGCCTGTAGCTGCGCCTGCTGCGCCTGCCGGTCGAGGAAAGGCGGGCACGACTTCAGAGTGGTCCGCCCTAGGGCCGCGGCCTGGGCGAAGGCCTTGCACGTCCCGAACCCGCACGCCCCGCAGTCCCACGGCCGGCCGTTGGGCGCGAGGCCAATCTGCCCGAGGACCGCCTCGACCGCGTCGGGGCTTGGCTTCTGCCCGTTGGCGTGGATCGGGAACGCCTCGCTCACTTGCACCCGATCGGCAATCGCCGGGTTCAGCACGGGCTCGCGCGCCCGCGGCGGCTCCGTAGACACCACGATCTGTCGCCGCCAGAACAACTCTTCACGCGGCCCGAGCAGGGGGTGGTCGAGACACCCTTCGCACGACAGGATATCCACGAACCCCAGGTCGATACGGTCCACAGCCACGGCGTGGGCGATAGCCTCGAGTTGGGCAAGCCCCCGCACCTTGCGGAACCTCCGGCTCGCCTGAGTCTCCTCCTTGAGCATCTCCAGGGGCAGCCCGCCCGCGGCGCTCAGGTGACGACGGCGTTCCTCGGGCAACCGGGTGAAGTACGGCGCCTGCTCGTCCGGCTTCACCCCCCGCCGCTCGAGCAGCAGCTTCAGCTCCTGGTACGTGATGACCGCATCCAGATCGCCACCGCTCTCGGTGAGGCACACGCCCGCGTACACGACCGGCGCGTCGGTGCCATACAGGCGCTTCAGATAGCGAGCCTCCGCCGCGACCGGTGTCGCCACCGGCGCGAGGTAGGGGATCAGTTCCGGGTACCGCGCCTTCACGGTCTTGACGACCACGGGGCAGGTGCTCCGGATCATCGTGCCCCACCCTTTGTCCGCCCACAGGGTGAGGTACTCCCTCGCGACCAGCTCATCCCCCAACACGCCGCGGGTCACCGTGCGGAACCCCGCCGCGTAACAGGCGTTGACCAGCTGCTCCGGCGTGGCCGGGTAGAAATAGGCCGCCGACTCCACGCTGAGAATGAGCGCCGCCCCGCCGGCGATCGCCAGTTCGAGCGCGCGGGTCAGGTCGCCCTGGGCAACGATGGCGTCGTGGGGACAGGCGGGAAGGCACAGCCCACAGCGCGTGCACACCTCGTCCACGATGCGCACCTGCTGGCCCTCGACGGCAATGGCGGCGGCGGGACACACTCGCACACACGCCAAGCAGGCGACGCACTGGGCGGGCTCAATCCTGAAGTCCACTAGGAAATCCAGCCGGGGCGCTGCGGCGATTCAAGAATAGCAGAAAGTGGCCAAGGGCATCTTAACATGCGCCCTGCACCACGATCTGTCAATAGCGACACGTGAGACAACCTCTTGCCAGAATGTGACTTAGGCCAATGCGTACTCCTTGAGCTTGCGGTATAGGGTGCGTTCACCGATGCCCAAGATCTCGGCGGCTTTGCGGCGATTCCCCTTCGTCTGGCGGAGCGCCGCTTCAATAGCCGCGCGCTCCACTTCCGCCATAGTCATGCCAGCCCGATACACGACCTCGCTTTCGGGTACCGGCTCTGTCTCGACCGGCGCGACCGAGGTAAGTGCCGATCCGGGGCCAACTTCAATGACCTCCACCCGCTGGGGGCGTTCTTCGAGCCGGCGGCGTAGCTCTTCAACTTGTAACTTGAGCTCTACAAGACTGCGGAAGATGAACTCCAACTCTTGGCCCGCGATGTCGCGCATGGCCCCCGGTATTCTCATCGGCAAGCCCACTCCCAACCCCCGCCCCCGCTCGCGGATGTCGGCCGGGATGTCGCTCGCCCGGATCTCCCCCTCGGGCGCGAGCACGACCATGGACTCTATGAGATTGCGGAGCTGGCGGATGTTCCCCGGCCAGTCGGCATCAACCAGGATCTGCAGGGCCTCGGGCGTGATGCCCTTGAACTGGCGGTCGTGCGCGGTGGCGAACTCGGTGATGAAGCGCCGCACCAGCAGCGGAATGTCGGATTTCCGCTCGCGGAGGGGCGTGAGCTGGATGTGGAGCACATCGAGCCGGTAGAACAGGTCGTCGCGGAACCGGCCCAGCGCCACTTCTTCCTTCAACGACTTATTGGTGGCCGCGATCACCCGCACGTCCACGCGGATCGCCTGCGTCCCGCCGACGCGGAAGAAGCTCCGGTCCTCGAGCACCCGCAACAGCTTCACCTGCGTGGCGGGCGCCATCTCGCCCACCTCGTCCAAGAAGATGGTGCCCTCGTTGGCCAGCTCGAAGCGCCCCAGCCGGCGCTCGGCCGCGCCGGTGAACGACCCTTTCTCGTGGCCGAACAGCTCGCTCTCGAGCAGCGTCTCCGGGAGGGCGGCGCAGTTGACCGCGATGAAGGGCTTCCCGCGACGCGGCGACAGGTCGTGGATCGCCCGGGCGACGAGCTCCTTGCCGGTCCCCGATTCCCCCTCGATCAGCACGGTGGAGCTGACTGGAGCCATCTGCTCGATCTTCACCAGCACTTCCTGGATGGCAGGGGACTCGCCGATGATCCCGGTGCGCTCCTGCAGCCGGCGGCGCTCAATCAGGCGCCGAACCGTAGCGGTCACTTCGGCGGGGTCGGCAGGCTTCTCCAGGTAGGCGGTTAACCCGAGGCGGCGGGTCAGGCCTTTGGCGTCGGGCTCAGTGGGCTCGACCAGGCCAAGCGTGGAGATCGAGTGATCGCGGGCGAAGCGGAGGAGCTGCGCAGCAGAGGACTCGTGGAGACCGCCGGTGATCACGATGCAGTCCGGGGCGCCGCCTCTGCCTCCGGCCGCCCGGCGCACCTCGTCGAGCGACGCAGTCATCGTCGTGTGGAAGCCCGCCGCTTCCAGATTGGCGTTGATCCGGACCGCGTGCTCGAGATCGTCGGTGGTGATGAGCACCCGATCAGGCATGGCTGTGCCTTGCGGCTTGCGGCTGACGCCTTGCGGCTGGGCTACCCATGCGTCGTACGGGCCCCGGTCACCAACTCGACCGCGTGGGCGAGAAAGCCCTCCAGCACCACGAGTCCGTCCTTCACCCCGCCGGTCGAGCCGGGGAGGTTGATGATCAACGTCTTCCCCCGCGTGCCGGCGACGCCGCGCGACAGCCAGGCCCGGGGGAAGTGTGGCGCCGCGCTGGCCCGCAGCGCCTCCGCGATCCCGGGGGCCGGCCGCTCCAGCACCGCCCTGGTCGCCTCGGGCGTCACGTCCCGTTCGGTGAGTCCCGTGCCGCCGGTCGTCAGGATGACGTCCACATCGCCCGAGTCCGCCCAACGGGCGAGCATGCCCGCGATGCGATCGCTCTCGTCGGGCACCACACCGCGCAGCGCGACCTCGTAGCCCCGATCCCCCGCCCACGCGACGATCGCATCGCCGGACGTGTCGGCGCGCTCTCCCAGCGCGCCCAGATCGGAGACCGTGAGGATCCCGACACGCATACTGTTCATTTCCCCCGTGCCGCCCTTACCGCCTCCTACCGCCCCGCCGCCTTCGTTCTCCTCGGCACGAAAGGCATCGTAACCGTCTCCGCCGTCGCCCGCTTGCCACGCACGTCGATCTCGAAGCGCGTCCCCGCCCGCGCCTGCTCTGCGGGCAGATACGCCGTGCCGATGGCGGCGTTCACGGTTGGGGTCACGGTCCCGCTCCGCACGACGTCGAGCTGGCGGCCGTCCAAGTAAACGGCGTAACCTGGACGGGCGACGGCGCGCGGCTCGAGGACTTTGAACCCCACGAGCCGGCGTCTCACGCCTCCCAGCTTCTGCCGCTTGAGCGCCGCGAGGCCGGTGAAGTCGGCGCCTTTCTCGAGCTTCACGATCCAGCCGAGCCCGGCCTCGAAGGGCGTCACCGTCTCGTCGATGTCGCTGCCGTACAGCAGATACCCGGCCTCGAGTCGCAGGGTGTCGCGCGCCCCGAGTCCGCACGGCTCGGCGCGGCCGGCACCGGCCAGCACGTGCCACAGCCGCTCCAGATCGGCGGCGCGGCAGTACAGCTCGAACCCGTCCTCGCCCGTGTACCCGGTACGCGAGATGAAGCATTGCGCGCCCGCGACCGTGCCCTGGGCGAAGTGGTAGTACCGGATCGTCGCGACGCTCACACTGGTGAGCGGCGCGAGCAGCGTTTCCGCCTTGGGGCCCTGAACCGCCAGAAGACCGGTCTGGTCCGAGATGTCGCGCAGCCGGACGTTGGCGCCGCGCTTCAGGGCCACGATGTGGGCCCAATCCCTGGCGCTGTTGGAGGCGTTCACGACCAGCATCAGCCGGTCGTCGAAACGGTAGACGACGCAGTCGTCAGCGAACGTCCCCTCCGCGGTGAGGAGGGCGGAGTATTGCGCCTGGCCGGGCTCGAGGGCGGCGACGTCGTTGCAGGTGACCCGCTGCACGAAGGCGTTGCGGTCGGGCCCGGTGACCTCGAACTCGCCCATGTGCGATACATCGAAGATGCCTACCGCCTCGCGTACCGCGCGGTGCTCAGCCGCTATCCCTCCGCTCCCCGGGTAGCTCACCGGCATCAAGTACCCCCCGAACGGCACCATCTTGGCGCCCAGGCTCACGTGGATGTCGTGCAACGGCGTGCGCCTGAGGGGAGGGCTGGGGGGGCTTTGGGTCTGCTCGACCATGGGCGGCTTGGGTGGGTGAGGGCCTCAGCTCAGCAACGTGGCGAGGAGCGCTTTCTGGACATGCAACCGGTTCTCGGCCTCGTCCCACACCCGGGACTGGGGCCCGTCGATCACCTGGGGCGTGACTTCCTCGCCACGGTGCGCAGGCAGGCAGTGAAGGAAGATCGCCTGCGGATCCGCCAGCTTCATCAGCCCGGCGTCCACGGTATAGCCCCGGAAGGCGTTGCGCCGCGCCTCCGCCTCGGCTTCCTGGCCCATTGACGCCCACACGTCCGTGTTCACCACGTGGGCCCCCTCCACCGCCTCCTCCGGCGTCTCGGTGACCGCCACGCATCCGCTGCTGGACCTGGCGCGCTCGAACAACTCGCGGTTCGGCTCGTACCCCTCGGGACACGCCAGGCGCAGCTCGAACCCCAGAACCTGGGCCGCCTCGAGCCAGCTATTCGCCATGTTGTTGCCGTCCCCCACCCACGCGACGCGTTTCCCCTCCCAGGTCCCGAGAGCCTCGCGCACGGTGAACAGGTCCGCGAGGACCTGGCATGGGTGCGACAGGTCCGTCAGGCCGTTGATGACGGGGATCGTGGCATAGCGGGCCAGCTCCACCACCTCGGCATGGTCGAAGGTCCGGATCATGATTCCGCTCACGTAACGCGACAGCACTCGGGCCGTGTCGGCAATGGGCTCGCCCCGACCGAGCTGGATGTCCCGCGAAGACAGGAACAGCGCCTGGCCGCCCAGCTGATGGGTGCCGACCTCGAACGACACCCGAGTGCGGGTGCTCGACTTGGCGAAGATCATCGCCAGGGTCTTCCCCGCCAGGGGAGTCTCCCGGTACGTCCCGGTCTTCATACGCTGGGCGAGCTCGAACAGCCGCAGGATCTCGTCTCGGGAGAGGTCCGTGATGGCGAGGAAATCGCGCTTGGGCATGGATCCCCCGAGAGCAGGTCAAAATGACAGCCGTCAACTGCGAATTCTACCTGCCACGGGACAACCGGACAAGCCGGATGCGTAGAGGTGCTTAGAGGATGTAGCGCCTCAGATCCTCGTTTTCGAGGACTTTTGTCAGGCGTTCCCGCACCCTGGCGGCGTCGAAGACGAGGTGCTTGGTGGGGTAGTCGGGGAGCTCGAACAGCAGATCCTCGAGCAGCGCGGTCATCACGGTGTGCAGACGGCGGGCGCCGATGTTCTCCATCTGCTCGTTCGCCTTCGCCGCGATACTCGCGACCTCACGGATGCCGTCGGGGGCGAACTCGAGGGTCGCGCCGTCCGCCGCGCACAGCGCGGCGTATTGCTTGGTGAGCGCGTTCTCGGGCTCCGTGAGGATCCGCACGAAGTCCGCTTCGGTGAGGGGCTCGAGCTCGACGCGAATGGGGAAGCGGCCCTGCAGCTCGGGGATCAGGTCGGAGGGCTTGGAGACGTGGAAGGCCCCGGCCGCGATGAAGAGGATATGGTCGGTGCGGACGTAGCCGTACCGGGTCTGGACCGTCGATCCCTCGACGATCGGCAGCAGGTCGCGCTGCACGCCTTCGCGCGAGACGTCGGGGCCCACGGAGCCCCGCTCGCCCGCGATCTTATCGAGCTCGTCGATGAAGATGATGCCGTGGTTCTCGACTCGATCCAGCGCCTCGCTCACCACGTCGTCCATATCGATGAGCTTCTTCAGCTCTTCATCGATCAGGATGCGGCGCGCCTCGTGCAGGTGTACGGTGCGCCGCTTCTTTTTTTTCGGCAGGATCTCCTGGAGCCACTCGGTGAAGTTGAAGTCCGGCCCCTCCATGCCCGGCGGGGGCTGCATCATCTCGAGCATCGGGAAGCCCTGCTGCTGGACCTCGACCTCGACGTCGCGCTCCTCGAGCTTCCCCTCACGCAACTGCTGCCGCAGCTTCTCCCGCGTGCGGCGCCACCGCTCCTCGACCTCGGCGCTCGCCTCGGCGGCCCTGGGCGTCACGTCGCCCCTCGAGGACACGACGAAGAGCGGGCGGGTCTCCCCCGTGTCTTCTCCCTTCTCCCCGGAGGGGACGGAGGGGCCGGGAGGGACGGGCCCCGAGGGGACGGGGGGCAGGAGGATATCGAGCAGCCGCTCCTCGGCGCGCTCCTCCGCACGGGGGTAGACATCATCCTCCCGCTCGGTGCGCACCATGTTGATGGCGACATCGACGAGCTCGCGGACCATCGACTCGACGTCGCGCCCGACGTAGCCCACCTCGGTGAACTTGGACGCCTCGACTTTCAGGAACGGCGCACCCGCAAGCCGGGCGAGGCGGCGTGCGATCTCCGTCTTGCCCACGCCCGTGGGCCCGATCATGATGATGTTGTTGGGGACGATCTCGTCACGGATATCGTCAGGGGCCTGGGCGCGCCGCCAGCGGTTCCGGACCGCGATGGCCACGGCTTTCTTCGCCACGTCCTGGCCGACGATATAGCGGTCCAGCTCGGCCACGATCTTGCGCGGCGGAAGCTCTTCGAGCCACGGCAGCGGCTCTTCTTCCTGCGCCCGCTGCTCGGGCGGCGGCTCGTCTCCCGGCGTGCGGCTGGGCTCGGCCATCACAGCTCCAGCACGGTGATGTGCGCGTTGGTGTACACGCAGATCTCGGCGGCGATCTCGAGGGAGCGCTGCACGATGTCCTTCGCCCCGAGCTCGGACGACCGCAACAGGGCGCGGGCGGCGGCGAGCGCGTAGCTCCCGCCGGACCCGATGGAGAGGACGCCGTCGTCCGGCTCGATGAGCTCGCCGGTGCCGCTGATCACGTAACCGTGCTCCTTGTCCGCCACGGCGAGCAACGCCTCGAGACGCCGCAGCACCCGGTCCGAGCGCCAGTCCTTCGCGAGCTCCACGGCCGCGCGAGGCAGATTCCCCGGATAGCGCTCGAGCTTCTCTTCGAACTTCTCGAACAGCGTGAACGCGTCGGCCGCGGCCCCGGCGAATCCCGCCAGGATTTTGCCGTTCTTCAGGGCCCGGACCTTCGTGGCGTTGGCCTTGAGCACCGTGTCGCCGATCGTGACCTGACCGTCGCCACCCAGCGCCACATGGCCGTCCCGGCGCACACCCAGGATGGTGGTGCTGTGAGCCCGCTGCATGGATCTCATGCCCGGGGGTGAGCGTGGCGGTACGCCTGCTTCAGCCGCTCGACCGATACGTGAGTATACACCTGCGTCGTGCCGAGAGAAGCGTGGCCCAGGAGCTCCTGCACCGCCCGCAGGTCGGCTCCCGCGTCGAGCAGGTGGGTCGCGAAGCTGTGGCGGAGCGAGTGCACATGCAAGGCGTGGCCGCGGGCGAGCGCGGCGAGCAGGCTCTTGATGGCAAGCTGGACCCCCCGCGGCGTGAGCCGCTTCCCGCGCCGATTCACAAACACTGGCCCCCCCTGCCCCGCTCCTCCCCCGCCTGTCGTCGCGAGCAGCTCGTCACGGTGACGGTAGTAACGCCGCAGTGCCCGCCCGGCGTAGCTCCCCACCGGGACGACCCGCTCCTTCTTTCCCTTGCCGCGCACCTTCAGCCGGTCGGAGACGAGATCCACGTCCGGATCGTTGAGCCCGGTCAGCTCCGCGAGCCTGATCCCCGTCGAGTAGAACAGCTCGAGCATCGCGAGGTCGCGGGCTCCCTTGAAGCCGCCCGCCTCGGCGCGACGCTCGGCATGCGCGAACAGCATCTCGATCTCGCCGCGGTCGATCGGGGTCGGGAGAGTCCGCTCCAGCTTCGGGGTGCGCGCCGCCTTCGCCGGATTGACGTCCAGCCCTCGAGTGACGCTCAGAAACCGGTAGAAGGTGCGCAGCGCCGAGAGGGCGCGCGCCGCCGAGCGTCTCGCCAGTCCGCGCTGCTCCATCGCCCCGAGCCAGCCCCGGATCGCCAACCGGTCCACCCCGGCCCAGCTCCAGCGGCCGCCGTAATGCCGGCCGCAAAACGCGGCGAAGTCCGCGACGTCCCGCGCGTACGCCGTCACCGTGTGCGGCGAATCGTTGCGCTCCTTGGAGAGGAACGCGGTGAAGTCCGCGATTTCGGGGACGCGGGCGCTCATCACTCGGGTGGTCAACGCGGAACGTGGAACGCGGAACGCGGAACAGAGCTTGCCGGGCTCCGTTCCGCATTCCGACTTCCGCGTTCCGCGTTGACCACGGCCGCGAACCGGTCCATCTCCGCCAGCGCCCGCTCGACGAGCATCTCGCGCTTGCGGGCCTTGTCCCGCACCGGCGTCTCCAGCGGCTCGAGCAGCCCGAAGTTGGCGTTCATCGGCTGGAAGTGCTGCGGGTCCGCGGTGTGCAAATAGCGGTACAGCGCGCCCAGCATCGTCGTCGCCGGCGGGACCAGGGGCGGTTCGCCGGCGACGAGCCGCGCCAGGTTGATCCCGGCGAGGATGCCCGTCGCCGCCGATTCGGTGTAACCCTCGACACCCGTGATCTGTCCGGCGAACAGCAGTTGCGGGTCGTCCTGCGCCGCCAGGTGGGCGCTGAGGGCGCGCGGCGCATTGATGTACGAGTTGCGGTGGACGCTGCCGTAGCGCAGGAATTCGGCGCGCTCGAGCCCCGGAATCATCCGGAACACCCGCTGCTGCTCCGGGATTCTCAGCCGGGTCTGGAAACCCACGAGGTTCCACATCTGCCCCGCGCGGTCCTCCTGCCGCAGTTGCACCACGGCGTAGGGCTCGGGCTCCCCGGGCTTGCGCCCGGGGTTAGAAAGCCCCACTGGCTTCATCGGCCCGAAGCGCAGCACGTCGCGGCCGCGGGCGGCCATCTCCTCCACCGGAAGGCAGCCTTCGAAATATGGAGGGGGCGTCTCGTCGAGCCCGTGGTGCGGCTGGTACTGCTCGCCCGTGCGCAGCGCGGTGACGAACGCATCGTACTCTGCCTCGGTGAGCGGCGCGTTCAGGTAGTCGTCTCCGCCTCCCTTCCCGTAGCGCGAGGCGCGGAACAGCCGTTCGTGGTCGAGGGAGTCCGCGGCGACGATGGGCGCGATCGCATCGAAGAACGCGAGCGATGCGGCGGCCAGCCGCCGCGCGACGCCCTCGGCGAGGGCGTCGGAGGTGAGCGGGCCGGTGGCGACGACGGACGGGGAGGACAGCTCGGTCACCTCCTCGCGCACCACCGTGACGTTCGGGTGCCCGGTGACCCGGTCGTGCACTCCCTGAGAGAACGCCACGCGATCGACTGCGAGCGCCGCGCCTCCCGGCACGCACGCCGCGTCCGCCGCCTCGAGCACGATGCTCCCGAGCCGCCGCATCTCGGCCTTGAGCAGGCCGTGGGCGTTCGACAGCTCCACCGATTTGAACGAGTTGCTGCAGACCAGCTCGGCGAGGCGGTCCGTCTGGTGAGCCGGCGTCATCTTCACGGGCCGCATCTCGTACAGGGTGACCCGCACCGCCCGCTCGGCCAAGGCCCACGCGGCCTCGCTCCCCGCGAGCCCGCCACCGACGACGGTCGCGCTCAAGCCGCGTCGATCCCCGCCGGCCCGCCCTCCGCTTGCTTCACCTCGTGTCCGCACTTCAGGCACTTGCGCGTGACTCCCTCCGTCTTGGACTGCCGCTCCTCCATCCCCACGAACCCGCACGCCGGACACGCCACCGGCACCGGCCGGTTCCAGACCGTGTAGTCACAGTCCGGGTACCGGAGGCACCCGAAGAAGTTGCGTCCCTTCCGAGAGCGGCGCTCGGCGAGATCGCCGACGCCGCACTTCGGACACTTCACGCCGAGCGGCACGGGGCGCGTGTGCTTGCATTCGGGGTAGCGGGTGCACGCGAGGAACTCCCCATAGCGCCCGGTCTTGATCACCATCGGCGCGCCGCATTCCTGACACACCTCGTCGGTCGGGCGGTCGGGCACCCTGTCCTTCTTGAGCGGCCGCGTGAACCGGCACTCCGGGTACCTGGCGCAGGCGATGAAGGGCCCGAACCGCCCGCTCCTCACCACCAGCTTGTCGCCGCAGGTGGGGCACTTCTCCTCGCTCAGGCCCGAAAGATCGTGGACGTCGTGAATCAGCCGCTCCACATCCACCGCCTCGAGCGCCCGCGAGAACGGACCCCAGAAGTCCTCCAGCACCCGCTGCCAGCCCAGATCGCCCTCCTCGACCTTGTCGAGCTCGGCTTCCATCTGGGCAGTGAACCCGACCTCGAAGACGTCGGGGAAGCACTGTTTCAGAGCCCGCCACACGGTCTCGCCCTGAGGCGTGGGATGAAAGCGGCGGTCCTTGGCCGTGGCGTACCACCGATTCTTCAGAGTCGAGATGATCGTCGCGTACGTGGACGGCCGGCCGATCCCAAGGCGCTCCAGCTCCTTCACCAGACTCGCCTCGCTGAAGCGTGGGGGCGGCTCCGTAAAGTGCTGGTTGGGCGTAATTTGACGCACCGTGACGAGATCCCCCTCCGCCAGCGCCGGGATGGGTGGGAGATCCTCGAGCGTCTTCCCCTCCTCGGGCTCGTGGGCTTCGCGGTACAGCGCGTGGTAGCCGTCGAACAGCGGCCGCGACCCCGTGGCCCGGAACACGAAGCGGCCGAGGTCGAAATCGACCTTGGTGGTCTCGAACACGGCCGGGTTCATCTGGCACGCCACGAAGCGCCGCCAGATGAGCTGGTACAGCTTGAACTGCCTGGCGTCGAGGTACTTCTTGACGTCCTCGGGGCGGCGCCACACGTCCGTGGGCCGGATCGCCTCGTGGGCGTCCTGGACGCGGGTCTGGCTCTTGCCGCCCCGGTGCACGACCGGCGCATCGGGTAAGTAGCGCGCGTCAAAGTTCTTTCCAACGTATTCCCGCGCCTGGGCAATGGCGCTATCCGCCAGGCGAAGCGAGTCGGTCCGCATGTAGGTGATCAGTCCGACCGGCCCCTCTTCGCCCATCTCCACCCCTTCGTACAGCTGCTGGGCGATGCGCATCGTGACGGCCGCCGAATAGCCCAGCTGCTTTGCCGCTTCCTGCTGCAAGGTGCTCGTGCGGAACGGCGGGGGCGCCGGGCGCCGGCGCTCGCCCTTTTCGACCGCGGTGACCCGAAATGGGAGCTTGAGAGCGTCCGCGGCGACGCCCCGCGCGGTCGCTTCGTCCTTGATCTCCGGCTTCTGCCCGTCGAGCTTGTGAAGCCGCGCCTCGAATTGTTGGCCGTCCTTCTCGAGGTCGGCCTCGATCGTCCAGTACTCCTGCGGCACGAACTGGCGGATCTCGCCTTCGCGCTCGCAGATCAGCCGCAGCGCCACGGTCTGGACGCGGCCCGCCGACAGTCCGGTCTTGATGCTCTTCCACAGGAGCGGCGAGGTCTTGTAGCCGACCAACCGATCGAGCACGCGCCTGGCCTGCTGGGCATCCACCTTTTTCTGGTCGATGTCGAGGGGGTTGGCGAGCGCCTCCGTGACGGCGTCCTTCGTGATCTCGTGGAACAGCACGCGCCGCACATTGCTCCCGTTGCCGAGGCTCTCCGCCACGTGCCAGGCGATCGCCTCGCCCTCACGATCGGGGTCAGTGGCGATGAGCACGCGCTCCGAAGCCTGCGCCGCCTGCTTGATCTCGGTGAGAGTCTTCGCTTTCTCTTTAATCGGCACGTACTCGGGCGTGAACCCGTGCTCGACGTCCACGCCGAGCTTGCGCTTTGGCAGGTCGCGCACGTGCCCCACGGTCGCCTTGACCGTGTAGCCCGGGCCGAGGTACTTCCCGATCGTCTTTGCCTTGGTGGGCGATTCGACGATCACGAGGGCCCCGTGGCCCCGGGCCCGGGGCTTGCGCCCGGGGCCAGTAGCCCGGGCCTCGGACTTGGGCGCAGCGTCAGTAGTCGCCCGGGGC
Organism: Gemmatimonadales bacterium; assembly: GCA_036522535.1. Lineage (GTDB taxonomy): Bacteria > Gemmatimonadota > Gemmatimonadetes > Gemmatimonadales > GWC2-71-9 > AG12. The sequence continues at coordinate 5,593 of DATDFP010000323.1, read as the reverse complement.
TTGCGCCCGGGGTCAGCACCCGCGGGCTTGCGCCCGGCCTCAGCCCCGGGCTTGCGCCCGGGGTTAGTAACGCGCGCTCGCCGCTTCGGCTTCGCCTCTACCGGCTCAGCCGCCAGCACCGGCGTTTCAGTTTCCACGCTGCGCTTCTTAACAGCCACGCATCAACTCCTCGTCAAACGACCGCGAGAGCGCATCTTTACCATCCACCCTTGGTTTGCGCAAGCCTCGCGACCTCGCTCGCCACCTGCTCGGGCGCCTTGCCATCGGTCACAACGTACGCGTGCGCATCGCGATAGAACGGTTCACGCTGCTTGAACAGCTGCCGCATCCGCGCTACCGGATCTCCCCCCATTAACAACGGCCGGTTTCCTTCGGGCGCCGCGCGCTCTGCCGCAGTGTCGGGACGCGAGCAGAGATAAACCACGAGTGCGCGGCGTTTCGCGGCCGCGAGCGCGCCGGGCTGTGCGGCCCAGCCCCCGCCCGGTGCGATGACGGCTGGATCGTTCGCGAGCGCCGCCTCCATCTCCCGCCGCTCCATCTCGCGGAATGCGCACTCCCCACGCTCGGCGAAGATCATCTCGATCGGCCTACCTTCGCGCCGCGCGAGGATGGCGTCGACGTCCACGAATCCGGCGTGGAGTTGATCTGCCACCAGGCGGCCGACCGTCGTCTTGCCCGACCCCGGGAGACCGACGAGCACCACGTGCTGCTTCACGAGCCGGCCCCGGGAGCCCCAGGCTTGCGCCCGGGGTCAGTAACTGACTCTGGCGTCCGTGCCCGTACTTGAGCGAGGTACCCCTCGAAGTTTCGCTTCATCTCTCCGAGCGAGTCGCCGCCGAATTTCTCGAGCATTGCCTGGGCGAGCATCAGGGCGATCATCGCCTCGGCGATGACACCCATCGCCGGCACGGCGGTTACGTCCGAGCGCTCGGACTGCGCCTGCGCCGGAGCGCCGCTCGCGAGATCCACGGTGCGGAGCGGCGACATCAAGGTGGAGATCGGCTTCATGGCCACGCGCAGCACCAGGGGCTCGCCCGTGGTCATCCCACCCTCGGTGCCCCCGGCGCGGTTCGTGGCGCGCGCCAATCCGGGCATGATCTCGTCGTGCACCTCCGACCCTTTGCGGCGCGCCGCCTCGAACCCGAGGCCTAGCTCCACGCCCTTCACCGCCGGGATCGACATCAGCGCCTGGGCGAGGCGCCCGTCCAACTTCCGGTCCCAGGAGACGTGCGAGCCCAAGCCCACGGGGACCCCCGCCGCGACGACCTCCACCACGCCGCCGAGCGTATCACCGGCCGCTTTGGCGGCGTCGATGCGGGCGATCATTTCCCGCTCGGCGTCGGCGTCCAGGCAGCGCACGGGGCTGGCATCGGCGGCGGAGTTCAGGGGCCAGGGAAGGGGCAGGGACGCTGGCCGGTGCATGGACCCCTTGTCTGGTAGGGGCGCAGCATGCTGCGCCCCTACACCCGCAGTCGCCCCTACACCGGCGGTCGCCGCTATACTGGCCGTCACCCCGCCCAATTCGACCACATGCGACCCGATCTCGATGTCGAACTGCTCGAGCAGGAGCTTGCAGATGGCGCCACAGGCGACGCGCGCCACCGTCTCGCGCGCGCTGGCCCGCTCGAGGATGTCGCGGGCGTCGCGCCGGTCGTACTTCAGAGCGCCGGCCAGGTCGGCGTGGCCGGGGCGGGGTCGAGTCACCTGACGCCGCCGCTCGGCGCCGGGGGGATCGGGCTCGGGCGCCATCACGTCCCGCCAGTGCTCCCAGTCGCGGTTCCAGACGAGCATGGCGATGGGCGAGCCCAGCGTCTCACCCGCCCGGAGGCCGGCGAGCCACTCGATCCGGTCGGCCTCGATCTTCATGCGCGCGCCGCGGCCGTAGCCACCCATGCGCCGCCGTAACTCGGCGTCGATCCGGTCGGCCGACACGGGAAGCCCCGCGGGAATCCCCTCGAGGACCCCTACCAGGCCGCGCCCGTGCGACTCGCCTGCCGTCGTGAACCGGAACGTCACGTCCTCACCTCCCGCCCCTCGATAATAACACCCGAGCCCGACGGGGAGTCGGGCTCGGGTGCTTTGCGGCACTGTCGCGCGGCTGAAGAGTAGGGGCGCAGCATGCTGCGCCCCTACATCGCTCCCCCTACATCGCCGGTTTACCCCTTCACGGACGCCGCCGGCTGGCACCGGACACCGACCGCCGGACCGGGGGCGCCTGCGGGTTGATGTTCGGGATACCCGGCAGCGTCACAACCACGAGCCCGCGCGAGGTGATCGCGAACACGTACTGCGTGTTGCTCGCCGTGTCCAGCGCCACGCGCAGCGGTCCGACGATCGGATCGCGGATCTGGATCGCCTTCTGCTGGTTGAAGAAGTACGTGTCGAACGCCAGGATGCTCGTGTCCGGCGACGCGGCGAACACCATACGGTTCGCCGTGTTCCCCGTTCCGCCGCAGGTTGGATTGCAGGAGCCGCTGGGCGCGAAGTTGTGCCGGTAGTTCATGTCCATGCCGGGCGTGCTCGATCCGACGGCCGAAGTGCCCTTGAGCCGCAGGCCTTCGTCCAAGTAGTAGATCGAGTCGGCGCGCACCAGATTCGTGATGCCGTTGAAGTTCGTCGCGACCGACAACACGTGAATCCCGGTGTTGCTGATGAAATCGCTGACCAGCGAACCCGGCGACGCGCCGAAATCGCGATCGTACTGCCCGCTCTCGGGGTACCCGGAGACCGGCTCGCAGCTCAAATTGGTGCTACTGCCGGCGATCAACGGCAGCTTCGCCGAGTAGTTGAACACGCGCGCGAACTGCGTCGTGATATGACCCCCCTCGCCGATGAAGGCGTGGGTGAAGTCGCCCGAGTTGCGCACGAACGTCTGATCGCCCAACCCGAAGCTGGCGATATTGACCGTGCGGAAGGCGCACGCTGTGAGCACGGTCTGATACTGGTTGTACGGCAGCCCACGCACCAGCTCGACCCGCAACGTGTCGCCGGCGACATTCTGCCCGGAGCTCCAGACCTCCCAGAACAGGTGGCTGAACAGCTTGGATGTGTCGGGGGGGCTCCCCGGATTGACCAGCCGCTCCATGCGCAGCGTGGCCCTCCCGTTGAACGGGGAGCTGCTGCTCACGGTCGGCGTGGTCGAGTAGATGGCGAAGATGGAATCCGGGTGGCAACTCGACTGCCCGCTCGTGACTCGGCACACCGTCGCCACGTACTGCGGCCGGTCCGAGACGTCGTACACGGTGATCTGGGGGCGGTAGACGCCGCCCGTGTTGACCACGCTGTACTTCTCGATGAGGAAGTTGGGCAGGTCCTGGCGCCACAACAGGAGGCGCGTGCTCGCGTCCAGGACCGAGAGCTCGGTGCCGCCGGAGTTCGCCACGACGACCTTGTTGTTGTCATAGCCTCCGAGCGTGTCCTTCGGCCAGAGCGCGATGCCCCACGGCTGGGGCCCGCCGCTCAGGATGCCGTTCGGGTCGAAGCTGCCGATCGCGAGATTGTAGACGTCCACCCGGCCGAGCGTCGGGTTGGTGAGGTAGAGCTCGCGCCGGTTGGTGTTGTAGATCGCGTCGGCGATGCTGCCGCCCGCGGGGAGCGGGGACGTCCGCCCCGCCACGACCAGCGCCGTGTCCACCGAGCCTGAGGTGCCGCAGTTGTGCCGCGAGGACGAGTCGCAGGCGAACCCCTGGACCACGATCCGCACGGGCAGGGAGTCGTCGGGGATCGTGAGCCCGAGCGGGAAGGTGTCGGACACGCCCGTCTTCTTTCCCGACAGGCTGACCCGCGTCGTGTCCAGGACGGTCCCGTTCAGCGTGTCGCGGAAGATGATGACCCCGACGTCGGCGATGCCGCTCGGGTCGGTGGCGGAGACGATCACCGGGTCGGTCTTCTCGACTCGGGTCCCCATCTGGACCCCGACGCTGGGCGGCGTAGTGTCGTTCAGGGGAGACAGGATGGTGACCGTGACGGGAGCGCTGATAGCGCGCCGGTTCGCCGAGTCCACGGCGAACGCCTCGAGGGTGAACGTCCCGGTGGTCCCGATCACCTGCAACGAATCAGGCGGGAGGGAGAGTGTCTTCGGGAACGGCGCCGCGAGCACGACGCTCGAGTCTCCCTGGCTCGCGACTTGATTCGCCCCGGTCGGCGAAACCGCGGTCAGGAGCCAGCCGACCCGCCTCACGCCGCCCGAGTGCTGGATCGCCGTGGCGCCGATCGGGATGAACTTGCCCGTGGAGGCGACGGTGCCCGGCGTCGGCGCGGTCAACGTCACCGACAGTGCCTGGAGGTTCACGAGGAAGATCGTGATGGTGTCGGGCTTCGACAGGTTCCCCGCCCCGTCTTTGGCGCGGCCGACGATGGTGACGTTGCCGCCCGACCCACTGAGCCTGGTCGAGTCGACCCGCGGATTCCCCGTGACGCTCGTCGCCGTACCGGGGAAGCCGGTGTCGATCTGCGCGACGAAACCGCCGCTGAACGTCAGCAGCACCGAGTCCACGGTGAGATTGTCGGTGGCGGTGTAGGTGAACTGCAGCCCGCCGCCGATGGGTTGCGTGTCGACGGGGAACTTGGGCGGCGCGGTAAACCGGAACGTCGGCGCCGTGGTGTCCCGCTGGATGGTGGTCGGGGTCTTCGACGTCTCGCACGCCCAGACCGCGGCCGCAAGCACGCCAAGCCCCGACAGTACGCGAGTCCCGCGTCCCTGCCGCATATGAAACGCTCCCGGCTTACTTCCCGGTGGGCGCCACCAGGTCGTCGATGATGTGGGGCGTGATCAGAATCAGCAGATCGCGCCGCGTCTCCGTCTGCGACGTGAATCCGAACAGCTTACCGATGATCGGCAGATCCACGAGGAACGGGATCCCGGACTTGGTGATCCCGACCGAGGTCACCGTCAGGCCGCCGATGACGGCCGTCTCGCCGTCGCTCACGAGGATCTGATTGTCCGCCTGCTGCGTCTGGAAGGTGAAGCCGATGTCCACCGACGCGGGCTTCACGCTGGAGTTCTCCGCGTGCACTTCCATCAGCACCTGGCGATTCGCCGTCACGTGCGGCGTCACCCTGAGGTTGATGCCGGTCTGCTCGAAGCGCACTGTGGCGCGCGGCGGCGCGGTCCCGCCCGTCGCGGTGCTGACGTCGATCACCCGGATCGGCACCCGGTCGCCGACCAGGATCTCCGCGGGCCGGTTGTCGAGGGTCGTGATCGTCGGCTCCGCCTGGATGTCGGCGAGCTCGACGCGTTGCAGCGCCTGGAGGAAAGTGGTCAGGTCGAAGTTGCCGAGCGCCGTCGAGAAGATGAGATCGAGCGCCGGGTTGACTACCGCCTGGCTCGCGTTGCCGACCGCCGCAAGCTGGTTGCCGCCCAGGTCCACGTTGATCTGCGTGGCCGGATTGGTCCCTGTGAACGCCACGGCGTCGGGCTTGCCGTCGCCGTTCAGGTCCACGGGGGTGGCACTCGTCGGATCGGGACGCTGCACCAGTTGGTTGAAGTACTGGCAGTTCGGCAGGCAGTCGGGGAAGTGGGTGCCGAGGTCGTACTTCAAGCCCAGTTCCTCGACGTCGGTCCGGTCCACGAAGATGATCTTCGCCTGGATCG
>DATDFP010000322.1:0-3509 GCA_036522535.1 Gemmatimonadales bacterium | reverse complement strand
CGCTTCTTCGCAGCCGAGTTCGTCCGTGAGGCCGCGTTCGAGCTGCTGCAGGAAGAGCTTCCCTACAGCGTCGCGGTGGAGATCGATGAGTATCGGGACTCCCCCGAGCCGGTGTATATTCGGGCGGTGGTGTACGTCGAGCGCGGCAGCCAGAAGGGGATCGTGATCGGGCAAGGCGGCCGCACCGTCAAGGCGCTCGGCCAGGCGGCCAGGGCGAAAATCGAAGCGCTGCTCGGCCAGCGCGTCTTCCTCGAGCTTCACGTGAAGGTGCTGCCCCGGTGGCGGCGCCACGAACCCTCGCTCAAACGCCTGGGATATGCCGTATGAGCCTCGCGCCCGACCTGCTCGACATCCTCGTGTGCCCCAAGTGCAAGGGACCCCTCGAGCACCGCACCGCGCCGCGGGAAGAGCTCGTCTGCCACGCCTGCCGCCTCATCTACGCCGTGGAAGACGACATCCCCATCATGCTGATCGATGAGGCGAAGCACTTCTGAGGGCGGACGGGCCCTGCCGCTCGCCCTTCTCGTGCTGTCCGCCGGTGCGGCCGTGCGCCTGTCTGCCCAAGAGCTTCCCAGCAACGCCGGCGCCCTGTTCCTGCTCTTTCCCGTCGGCGCGCAGGCGGTGGCCATGGGGCAGACGGCGGCGACGCTCGACGGCCGCGGCGAGGCCGCGTTCTGGAACCCCGCCGGCCTCGCCACGATGGAGCGCAGCGAGGTCGCGCTGAACACCGCTTCGCTCCCGGCGGGCCCGGCCCACGCGCTCACCGCATACTTCCCCTCCCGTGGCCTCGGCGTGCTGGGCGCGGCGGTGTACCTCGTGGATTATGGCAACCTCGAGCGGACTGATTCGGCGAACGTCACCATCGGGCGCATCGAGCCGCGGAACATCGAGTTTCTCGCCTCCTACGCCACGGCGCTCGCGGGCGTGTTCGCCCTGGGAGTCAATTACAAGCTGGTGGAGTTCGTCGTCGACTGCAGCGGCGATTGCAGCAACTTCCTGGGCGGGCACGGCGTCACGCACGCGCTCGACGTGGGCGGCCAGGTGGCCGTCGGCCCTGCGGGCGCCCTGCGGCTCGCGGTCGTCGTGCGCAACGTCGGGTTCAAGCTCCAGGTGAACAATCGCGACCAGGCGGATGCGCTGCCCTCGCGCCTCCTCGTGGGGGCGGCCTATCGGATGGCCCTTCCCGCCGCCGTAGGCGTCAGCGGGGCGGATCGGCTCGACCTGAAGGTCGCCGCCGACGTGGATAGCCCGTGGGGGAGCGACGGAGAGTCGCAGATGCGAGTGGGCATCGACGTCGGCTACCAGCGCGTGCTCCGGCTGCGGGGCGGATACGCGTTCGTGCGCGACGGCTTGAGCGGGCCGAGCGTAGGCATGGGCGTCACAAGCGGGTCGGTCGGCGTGGACCTGGCGCGCACCTTCCTCACCGGCTCCGATCTTTCCGCGTCGAACCCGACCTTCTTCTCCTTCCGCGTGGTCTTCTGAGGGCCCCGGGGGTGGGCCGCGCGCTGCTCCTCGGGCTCGCCCTTTCGGTGTGGGGCGTCGGGGGAGGGAGCGGGGCGGCCCAGCAAAGAGACTCGACGCCGCGGCCCCTCTCGCGCGAGCAGTTCTGGGTCCGGCCGGCCGCCTCCCTCCTCCTCCCCGGCGCGGGCCAGTTCCTCGCGCACCAGGAGCGCGGGGCGATCTACGTGGCGGTCGAGGTCTATTCGCTCGCCCGCATCATCCAGTTGACCCGGAGGGGGCGGAGCGAAGGCGACCGGTTTCGCGCGCTGGCGTTCACCGTCGCGCGCCGCGACTTCAACCCCACCCGGCGCGACACCGTGTTCGAGTATTTCGAGACCATGGAGCGCTTCGTCGCCAGCGGACAGTACAACCTGGGGCCGGGGCCCGCGCTCACCCCCGAGACCGATCCCACGACGTACAACGGCTCGGTGTGGGTGCTCGCGCGCCGCACGTTCTGGGCGGATCCCGACGTGCCACCCGACCCGCGCTCTCCCGAGTTCGTGCGCGCGCTGGCGTTCTACCAGGCGCATGCGGTGGGACCTGCGTTTCTCTGGTCGTGGCGCGACGCCGAGCCCCAGCAGGCGACGTTCCGCGCGACGATCAAGCGGAGCGACGACGCCTTCCGCGGCGCCCAGAACCTCCTCGGGGTGGTCCTCGCGAACCACGTGGTGAGCGTCGTGGACGCGCTGATCTCGACCCGGCTCTCCGCGGCGGTGGGCCGGCGCGCCGCGCTCGAGACGACAATCGGCCCGCGCACGATGGTGCGTCTCTGTCTGGAGTTCTAATCCCGGACCATCGCCTTCAGTCAGGCCCGCCGTTTGACTCCCGAGCCCAGGCGGCCTAAGTTTAGGCGCGCTCGACCCTTACGCGAGGAGCTAGGTGCGGGACAAGCGCCCGACGATTCTCTTCTTTTCGCCGGCTCGTCGCTCGGTCCCCGACTTCCTGACCAACTGGGTCCGTGGCAAGGGGTTGTTGGTGGTGCCCATGCCCGATGCGGCCCAAGTCGAGCAGGCGGTGCTCCGGTCGCTTCCGGCGCTCGTCGTGGTGGACGCCGAGGGAGGAGCTCGAGGCCTCGAGCTCTGCGCCCGGCTGAAGTCCGACCCATACTCCGCCATCGTGCCCGTGGCCGTCCTGGCGGGCCGGCACGCGACCGATCGGGTCCGGGAGTGGTTCACCGCGGGGGCGGACGAGGTGATCACCCCCTTGTTCGAGCCCGAGGAACAGGCGAGCCGGCTGGACGGGTTGATGACCCGCTCGGAGCGCGACGTCGCCGTGAACCCGTCCACGCGGCTGCCGGGCACCACGGACATCGAGCGGGAAATCCGCCGGCGGATGGAGAACGGCGAGCTGTTCGCCGTGTGCTACGCCGACCTCGATCACTTCAAGGAGTACAATGATCGCTACAGCTACAACGATGGTGATCGGGTCATCTATCTCCTGTCCCGGATCCTGCACGACGTGGTGAAAGGGATGCTGAGCAAAAGAGGCTTCGTCGGCCACATCGGAGGCGACGACTTCATCTTCGTCATCCCGTTCGATGCGATCACCGAAGTCTGCAGCGAAGTGCTCGACGTGTTCGACACGATCATCCCGTACCAGTACAACGAGCAGGATCGACGCGCGGGGTATTACTTCGGCAAGGATCGGCGCGGCCAGCTCCACCGCGTGCCGCTGATGACTCTCTCGATCGGGATCGTCACAAACCAGCACCGGCGGTTTGCCCACCCGGCTCAGGTCAGCGAGCTGGCGACGGAGATGAAGAGCTATGCCAAGACGCAGCCGGGGTCGGTGTTCGTCGTCGATCGCCGCCACGACCCTGAGCTCGAGCTGGGCGGCTCGGGAGAGTAGGAGAGCGGCATGAACGTCGCGTGTCCATCGTGCCAGACCGTCTATCGCGTGGACCCGGATAAGGTTCCGGCAAGCGGCGTGCAGGCACGTTGCGCGGTTTGCAGCAGCGTGTTCGCAGTGAGCTCGCCATCCCCGGCGGCCGTCGCCGCGGCTCCAGTGCC
>DATDFP010000321.1:0-5945 GCA_036522535.1 Gemmatimonadales bacterium | reverse complement strand
TGGGGCGGGGCCGCCGTCATGTTCATCGGGGCGACGCTGCTCGCGGTCGCCTCGTCGACGCATGCGCCCGGTGGCACCGGCATCCGCGGTGTGATCGCGGCCCTTTCGGCCGGGGCGTTGTGGGGCACGATGTACATCCCCTACCGCAAGGCGTACCTGACGGGGATGAATCCGCTCTCCTTCGTGACACTCTTCACCGTCGGCGAGCTCGGCATGATGGCGATCCTGGCGATCGGCGACCGCGGCGGCGTGGCGGCCCTCGCAGGCGAGCTCGTGCGCGCGCGGGCCGTGCTGTTCTGGCTCCTCTTCGGCGGGTTCGTCTGGGTTGTGGGAGACCTGTTCCAGCAGTACGCGGCGAAGTACGTCGGCATCAGCCGGGGGATCCCCCTTTCGAACACGAACCAGCTCTGGGGATTGCTCTGGGGAATCTTCGTGTTCGGCGAGCTGCGCGGCGCCGCCGGCGGGAGTTACGCGCAGGTCGTGGGCGGCTCCCTGCTGATGGCGCTCGGCGCGGGGGCGATCGCGCTCGCCTCAGCCACCGGCCCCGAGCACCGTCGCTGGCAGGACGCCGCGAGTCGCGAGGGCTCGCGCTACGGCGTCGATCCCGCCTATGTGGACTCGGCGCTCGCCGGCCGCGACACGGGAGCGCGCGGGCGCAGCCGGACGCGGCTCGACTGGCTGATCGCGCTCGCCGCCACGACGGTCTTTGGCGGCCTCGCTGCCGTCGCCCGCGTCCCCGAGATGGCCCTCGCATGGCGCTGGGTGGCGGGCCTCGCCTTCGCGATGCTGGTGCTGCTGGTGGGGACCGGCTGGGTGCTCTGGCGCGCCACGCGGTTCAACTGACCGCGGGCGAAGGCCCCGCGTTCCCCCTCTCCCGAAGGGAGAGGGGGACAGGGGGTGAGGACTTCGCCGAACTGATCCCCAGGCCAACTGACCCCGGGCGCAAGCCCGGGGTTCACGATACCAGGGACCCGGGCTTTCGCCCGGGGTTAGTCCCGACCGGGGCCAGCGGCTCGAAGCCCGGGCCCCGTCCCTCGCGCCCCGGCTCAGCCGAGGTAGCTTCGTTGTCATGACCAGACCGATTCGCCTCCCGATCTGCGCAGCCGCGGTGGTTTCGCTCGTCGCGACGGCGCTCCGCGCCCAGCAGCCCTCCTTCACGCTCGAGCAGGTCATGAGCGCCCCGTTCCCGGACGAGCTGATAGCCGCGCCCGCCGGCGGCGCGGTCGCCTGGGTCTCGAACGCGCGCGGCGCGCGCAACATCTGGGTGGCCTCGCCGCCCGATTACCAGGGGAAGCCGGCGACGAGCTACGCCGAGGACGACGGGCAGGAGATCGCCGAGTTGCAGTGGACTCCGGACGCCCGCGCCATCGCGTACGTCCGCGGTGGCGACTTGAACGACAAGGGCGAGTACCCGAACCCCCAGGCTCTCGTCGCGGGCGTCGAGCAGGCGGTGTGGATCGTCCCGGTGACGGGCGGGACGCCGCGGCGGATCGGCGAAGGAAACGCCCCGGCGGTCGCGCCGAAGGGCGACCGCATCGCGTTCGTCAGGCGCGGTCAGGTGTGGTGGGCCTCGCTCACCGACACCGGCGCCGCCGAGCAGCTGGTCCATGCGCGCGGCCGCGCCCGCTCGCTGCGCTGGTCCCCCGACGCGGCAAAGCTCGCCTTCGTGAGCGACCGCGGCGACCATGCTCTCATCGCCGTGTACGACATCGGCGCGAAGGCGCTGCGGTTCGTCGACCCGAGCGTCGACGAGGATGCGGAGCCCGTCTGGTCGCCCGACGGCAAGGCGATCGCGTTCATCCGCATGCCCGCGATGGTCGGGCGGTTGCCGTTCACGCCCCGCCGCGCGGAGCAGCCCTGGTCGATACGCGTGGCGGATGTCGCGACCGGCGCGGGGCGGCAGGTATGGGTGGCCGACACCGGCCGGGGCAGCGCGTTTCGGGAGATCGTCGCCGCTAATCAACTCATCTGGGGCGCGGGAGACCGGATGGTGTTTCCCTGGGAGAAGGACGGCTGGACGCACCTCTACACCGTGCCGGTCTCGGGCGGCACCGCCACTCTCCTCACCCCGGGCGCGTTCGAGGTAGAGCACGTGGCCGCGACCCCCGATCGCTCGGGGCTCGTGTTCAGCTCGAATCAGGACGACATCGACCGCCGTCACATCTGGAAGGTCAACGCCGCCGGCGCTAAGCCGGTGGCCATGACCCGCGGGACCGGCATCGAGTGGTCGCCGGTGGTGACGAGCGACGGCGGGAGCGTCGTGTTCCTGCGGGCGGACGCCCGGAAGCACCCGCGCCCGGCGATACTCACCGGGTCGGGATCGGCGCGCGACATCGCGCCGGGCACGATGCCGGCCGCGTTTCCCGAGGCCTCGCTCGTAGAGCCGCAACCGGTGCTCTTCTCCGCCGCCGACGGACTCACCATCCACGGCCAGCTCTTCCTGCCGAAGGACCTCAAGGCCGGCGACCGGCGCCCGGCCGTGATCTTCTTCCACGGTGGCTCGCGCCGGCAAATGCTCCTCGGCTGGCACTACATGTATTACTACCGCAACGCCTACGCGCTGAACCAATACCTCGCAAGCCGCGGCTACGTGGTGTTGTCGGTGAATTACCGCAGCGGGATCGGCTACGGCATGGAGTTCCGCGAGGCGCTGCACTACGGTGCGCAGGGAGCGAGCGAGTTCAACGACGTGCTCGGCGCGGGGCTCTACCTCCGCGGCCGGCCCGACGTGGACGCGAAGCGTATCGCGCTATGGGGCGGCTCGTACGGCGGGTTCTTGACCGCGATGGGCCTCGCGCGCGCCTCGGACCTGTTCGCGGCGGGCGTGGACCTGCACGGCGTGCACGACTGGAACGTGGAGATCGCGAACTGGGTGCCCACCTACGACCCCGCGAAGCAGGCCGACGCAGCGAAGCGCGCGTACGAATCGTCGCCCATCGCGTACATCAAGGACTGGCGCTCGCCCGTGCTCCTCATCCACGGCGACGACGACCGCAACGTGCAGTTCAGCCAGACCGTGGAGCTGGCGGCCGCGTTGCGGGAGCGGAACGTGGAAGTGGAGCAGCTCGTCTTCCCGGACGAAATCCACGATTTCCTCACGTATGCGCACTGGCTCGCGGCGTATCAGAGGGCGGTGGACTTCCTCGAGCGGCGGCTCATGGGCGCGAGCACCGCGGCGCGGTAGAGGCACGAGCAGCCTGCGGCAGTTCGACACGAGCTGCGCTGGATTGATGACGCGCTCCGCCGAGCGTATGCTATAGAGGTCACCGGTACGCACAACGAGGGCTGAGATGCCGGTGACCGCCAAACTGTCCCGCGGCTTCTACGAGAAGCTCGGCGATGAGCTCGCCAACGAGCTGGTGGAGTGGTTCAACCTGGTGGACGCCACGTACCGGACGGACCTGCGCGAGCTGAACGAGCTCAACTTCGCCCGCTTCGACGCGAAGGTCGAGCAGCGCTTCGCGCAATCCGATGCAAAGTGGGAGCAACGCTTCACACAGGTGGAAGCCAAGTGGGAGCGACGCTTCGGGCAGCTCGAGGCAAAGGTCGACCAGCGCTTTGCCCAGGCGGACGCAACTCTAGAGCAACGCGTTGCCGAGCTGCGCGCGGAGATCCGCGTCGGTCTGCAGACGCTCGAGACGAAGCTGATCCGCTGGATGTTCCTGTTCTGGATCGGTCAGGCGGCAACGACGGTGGGTTTGGTCTTCGGCGTCGTCAGGCTCGTCGGGCGCTGAGAATCGGTCCCCCTAGTGCACGCAGGATCCTAAAGAAGGTCGTTGAAGGACGGCGGTGCACCAGGGTCCTTCAGGACGCGCCCGGGCCGAGGGCGCCCTTCAGGGCGTCCAATCAATCGACGTCGGGACTCTTCGGGGGGTCGTGCCTCACGACGACTCGTCCCCGCCCGCCGTCAGGTTCAATGCACCCCACCCATCAGGTTTCGCACCGGCTTGATGAGGAGCCCCATCACCAGAGCCGCCCCGAGCATTACCACGGCGGTGGTGCCGAACAGGGTCGCGAGCGGCATGGTGCTGATGAACCCGGCGCTCCAGCCGGCCAGCTTGTTGCCCAGGGCGTTCGACAGAAACCACACCCCCATCATGAGCCCGACGATCCTCGTGGGCGCGAGCTTCGTGACCACCGAGAGCCCCACGGGGCTGAGGCTCAGCTCACCCAGCTCCTCGATGAAGTAGGCGCCTACCAGCCACAGCGGGCTTACCTTCACCCCGCCTTGCGCCATCACGCCGGCCGGCACGAGCAGCAGAAACGCCAGCCCGGCGAATAGCAGGGCGATCGCGAACTTCGCCGGGCTCGATGGCTCGCGCGGCCCTAGCCACACCCACAGCCACGCGAACACCGGCGCGAGCAGAATCACGAACCCCGCCTGCACGGACACGAACCACGAAGAAGGAAACGAGAACCCGAGCACGGTGGTCCGGGTGTAGCGGTCGGCGAAGAGGTTGAGCGTGGAGCCCGCCTGCTCGTACGCCGCCCAGAAGAGCGATGCGGCGAGGAAGAAGACGACCACGGCGGCGATCCGCTTCCACTCGGCCGTCGTGAAGCCTCGCGGCGCAGGATCGGCTGCGCCGACGGACGCCGGCCTGGGCTGCGCCGCGAGCCGTGCCAGGGCGGGCGCGAGCCGCGCGCGGCCCAGGACGTATTGGATCAATCCAAGTGTCATTCCCACGCCGGCGCAGGCGAAGCCCAGGTGCCAATCCACCTTCTGAGCGAGATACCCGGCGACGATCGGGCCGACGAACGCGCCGAGATTTATGCCCATATAGAAGATCGAGAAGCCCGCATCCCGTCGCGCGTCGCCCTGTTCGTACAGCGAGCCCACCAGGGTGCTCACGTTCGGCTTGAGCAGGCCGGTGCCGATCACGATCAGTGATAAGCCCGTGTAAAAGGACGGCAGAGCCTTGAACGCCAGCGTGAAATGCCCCAGCGCGATGATGATCCCGCCGAGGAGCACGCTGCGGTACTGCCCCAGCCAGCGGTCCGCGATGATGCCGCCGAAGATGGCGGCGAACCAGACGCTCCCCGTATACGTGCCGTAGACGGCGCCGGCGTGCGTGTCGTCGAAGCCGAGGGCGTGCACCATGTAGAGGATGAGGAATGCCCGCATCCCGTAATAGCTGAAGCGCTCCCACATCTCCGTGAAGAAGAGCGTGGAGAGGCCGCGGGGGTGCCCGGCCCAACTGGCAGTATCGGCGTGGATGGCTGGTGCGGTGGAACCGGATGTCATCGCTGTCCTGATGGATGTGCCGCGCGATGTAGGGGCGCAGCATGCTGCGCCCCTACACGACGCCGACCGGTTTCGGGTCAGTCAAACAGCTCGCTCTGATCCACCGGCTCGGGCGCCGCCGGCGAGCGCAGGATCTCCCCCAGCCGCTGCTCCCATTTCTCGACGTCGAAATGGTGCTCGTGGAGCAGCGCGCGGCGCAGCACGGGGGAGAACTCGTGGAACGCGGCGAGCAGCTCGGTGATCGACTCCCGGAGGGACTGGACCTGGAAGGTCTCGTCCGTCGCCCCCATGTCCTCGAGGATACTCTGCTCGGTGCGCGAGGCAACGATCGGCTCCGTGTGCCCGTCGACGAAAACGTTGGTCCGCCGTCTCGGGCCCCGGTCCTCCTCGATGGGCATCAGGCCGACGATGGCGTCCGAGCGCCAGTACTTGCCGTACCCCAGGAACACCATCCGGTCCCGCCTGATGTCCATCGCGGCCTCCGCTCCGCGGGTCATTCCTTCTTCATCTTCCTCTTCAGCTCCCGCAGCTGCTGCTCCGCCGCCGCCTCGCGGGCCGCCCGGTCCATCTGCCCCCTGAGCAGCTCGTCCTTCAGGTCCGTGCCGGGCCGCGCGCCTCCCGCTTGCTGCAGGTCGCGCCACGCCCGCTCGGCCGACCGCTCGGCCTCCGTCGCCGGCCGCTCCCGCTCGGCGCGCGCGAGCTG
>DATDFP010000320.1:0-9306 GCA_036522535.1 Gemmatimonadales bacterium | reverse complement strand
CGGCGGCCGCCGGATCGCCGGCGCGCGATACCGACGTGCCGACGAGCACCAGGTCGGCACCCGAGCCGGCCAGGCGCGCCACGTCGGCCCGCGTTTCGATCCCGCTCTCCGCCACCGCGGGCACGCCCGGCGGCACACGGGTGAGCAGACGCTCGGCCAGCGCCAGGTCCACCGTAAACGTCGCCAGGTCCCGGCTGTTCACCCCGAGCGCGGTTGGCTCCGCGCCGAGCGCCTGCTCGAGCTCCCGCTCCGTGTGCACCTCGACCAGGACCCCCAGGTCCTGGTCCCGCGCAGCCCGGGCGAGTGCCCGCAGCCGCTCCGGCGCGAGCGCCCGTACGATCAACAGTACGCCACTCGCACCCGCCGCCCGCGCCTCGAGCAGCTGGAGCTCGTCGAGCACGAAATCCTTGCGGAGCACGGGGACGGAAACGGCCTGCGCGACCCGCGCGAGATCCTCAAGGGAGCCTCCGAAGTGCACCTCGTCGGTGAGGACCGAGATCGCCGCAGCCCCGCCACGCTCGTACGCCTGCGCGTGGCGTACCGGATCGAGATCCTCCCGAATCGCCCCCGCGGATGGCGAGCGCCGCTTCACCTCGGCGATGACGCCGACGGTGCTGCCCACGAGCGCCCGCCCGAACTGGCGCGGCGGAGGGGAGGCGGCGGCCTGCCGCTCGAGGTCGCGAGCCCGCGGCCTGAGGGTCGCGACCCGGTTCTGCGTTGCCATCAAGATGGCGTCGAGCGAGATGTTCGGCATCCTTGCGTTCGGGCGATATTCGGGTAAATTAGCTTCGGTTTATCTTCGGGAGCCAAGGTGCCGCTCACCCGCCGCCAGCGCGAGATCCTCGATTTCATCGTCGAGCAGATCCGCACCCAGGGATACGCCCCGAGCTTCGATGAACTCGCCCGGCGGTTCGGGTTCCGGTCATTGGCCACCGTGCACGAGCACCTTACCAACCTCGAGCGCAAGGGATACATCCGGCGCGCCCACAACGAAAGCCGCGCGATCGAGATCGTCCCCCCGAGGGGCCAGACCGGCGCGACCGAGCTACCACTCTTCGGCCTCGTCGCAGCAGGTGAGCCGATCGAGGCGATCCCGGGCGACGATACGATCGCAGTCCCCGACGATCTCATCCCGCGCCGCGGCAGGAGCTACGTCCTCAAGGTGCGGGGCAACTCGATGATCGACGACCACATCAAAGACGGCGACTACCTCGTCGTGCACGAGCGTAATCAGGCGGATAACGGCCAGACCATCGTGGCCCTGGTGCACGGCACCGGCGCCACGGTCAAGAAGTTCCACCGCGAGCCCGGAGGCTGGATCCGTCTCGATCCGGCCAATCCCGCGGTGAGCCCGCTGCGCATCCACGAACGCGACGTGGTCGTGCAGGGCGTCGTGGTGGGCGTCATCCGAAAATACTAGACGCACAGACGCGAAATACTAGACGCACAGACGCACAGACGCACAGACGCACAGAGGTGAACAGAGATGGCACGCTCTCCCGCGTCTGTGCGTCCGCTGCGTCTGCTGCGTCTAGGAGTGTTCACCCCTGTGCGTCTGCCGCGTCTGTTGCGTCTGTGCGTCTAGTCGATCGGCGCAGCCGCTCGAGGGCGGTCCGGGCCGCGCCCGAGGCGAGGACCTGGCGCGCGCGCGAGAGGCCCTCCTCGAACGACCGGGCGATCCCCGAGACGTAGATCGCCGCGCCCGCGTTCAACACGACGGCCGCGAGCCCCGCGCCGTCACCTCCCCCGCCGTCCGCAAGCAGCCGCTCGATCCGCTCGGCGTTCGCGCCAGGGTCGCCCCCCCTCAGGGCTCCGGCCTCCTCGATCGCCAGCCCGTAGCGAACGGGGTCGAGCTCCCACGTCTTGATCTCTCGGTCCCGCACTTCCCAGACGTCGGTGATCCCGATGGGTGAGATCTCGTCCATCCCGATACGTCCGTAAACGACGAGCGCGTGCTCCGTGCCGAGCCGGGCGAGCGCCCCCGCCAGCAGCGCCGCCCGATCCTCCTCGGCGACGCCCACGACCTGGCGCCGCACCCCGGCGGGGTTCGCGAGAGGCCCGAGCAGGTTCATGATGGTCGAGACGGCGAGCTCCCGGCGCACCGGGCCCGCGTGCTTGATGGCCGGATGAAAATTCGGCGCGAACAAGAACGTGACGCACGCCTCGCGCAGCACGCGCGCCGCCTGGGCGGCGTCGAGCGTGATCCGCACCCCCAGCGCCTCGAGCACGTCCGCCGAGCCGCACTGCGACGTGAACGAGCGGTTGCCGTGCTTCGCGACCGACGCCCCGGCGCCCGCGGCGACCAATGCGGCCGCCGTCGAGATGTTGAACGTGGGAACGGCCCCGCCGCCGGTGCCGCAGGTGTCCACCAGGTGGCGGTCTTCGACCTCTACCCGCACCATCGCGGCGCGGAGCGCGCGGGCGGCGCCCGCGACCTCCGCGGCCGTTTCCCCCTTCAGCCGCAGGCCCATCAGGAGTGCCGCGATCTGCGCCGGCGTGGCTTCGCCCCGCATGACGCATCCGAAGACCTCGCTCGTCTGCTGCTCGGAGAGTGAGCCGCGGTTGGCCAGGGCGGCGATCGCCTCCTGAACCGGCGCGGCTCGCGAGGCGGAGGGGGAGGACGATGGGGAGTGAGGATCCACTGGGATCGCGGGTCTCGGGCTCGGCAAAGCTATCCGGAAAAATCGCCTTTTGTCAAATACGACAAGGGGTTGCGGCTTGATCGGCCTCCTGCTTTTCCCTATCTTTGGCGCGTGACGAGCAGGCCCTTCCTCGCCGTGGTCCATTACGACGGGGCCCGGTTCGTCGGCTGGCAGCGGCAGCGGGAGGGGCGGACGGTGCAGGGGGAGTTCGAGGCCGTGCTCGAGCGCCTGACGGGCCGCCGCACGGCGGCGACGGGTGCGGGACGTACCGACAGCGGCGTGCACGCCCTGGGTCAAGGCGTCGGGTTTGCCGCGAACGAGCGCTGGGCGGCCGACCCGGCGGGGCTGCGGCGCGCCTTGAATGCGTTGCTGCCGCACGACGTCTGGGTCGAGCGGTTGTTTCCGATGCGGGCGGGGTTCCACGCGCGCAACAGCGCCGTCGCGCGGCGCTACCGCTACCTGATCGGGACGGACGAAGCGGCCCAGTCCCCGTTTCGCCGGCCTTACGAGTGGGCGCTGGCGCGCCCCCTCGATCTTGCAGAGCTCCAGCGCGCGGCCGAAACGCTCGTGGGCGAGCATGATTTCCGCGGCCTCGCCGCGACGGGGCCGGGCTCGGCGAAGCCCCACTACCGCAGTCGCGTCGCGCTCACTCACTGGGCGCCGCGGACCGACGGCGCGGGGATGACCTTCACGATCGAGGCCGACCGGTTCCTCCATCGCATGGTGCGGTTCCTCGTGGGCGCGATGGTGGACATCGCGCTGGGGCGGCGCCCGCTGTCGGACCTTTCCCGCTTGCTCACGGCGACGGACAACCAGGCGGCGAGTCCCCCCGCCCCGCCGCAGGGGCTGTACCTGGTGGCGGTACGCTACCCCACGGACCTCTACGCCGAGGCGTGACCGATGAAGTTCTTTCTCGATACTGCGAGTCTCAAGGAGATCAGCTGGGCGGCCCAGGCCGGCCTCATCGACGGCGTCACCACCAACCCCTCGCTCCTGGCGAAACAGGCGGGTGATCTCGACCCCGGGGACGTGCTGAAGGAGATCTGCTCGGTGGTCGAGGGCCCGGTGTCCGCCGAAGTGGTGGCGCTGGACACGGAGGGGATGGTGAGGGAGGGCGCGCGGCTCGCGGAGATCGCCGACAACATCGTCGTGAAGATCCCGATGACCGAAGCCGGGATGGTGGCGGTGCGGCAGCTCGCGGCGGACGGGATAAGGACCAACGTCACGCTGTGTTTCTCGAGCGTGCAGTGCCTGATCGCGGCGAAAGCGGGCGCGAGTTACGTCAGCCCTTTCATCGGGCGGCTCGACGACGTCGGCCAGGAGGGGATGGACGTGATCCGCGAGGCCCGCACGATTTTCGACAACTACCGGATCGACACCGAGATCCTCGCGGCCTCGATACGCCACCCCCGGCACGTCGTCGCGGCGGCGATGATCGGGGCCGACGTCGCGACGCTGCCACCCGACGTGCTGCGCAAGCTGCTGCTGCACCCCCTCACGGATCGTGGGCTCGATCAGTTCCTCGCCGACTGGAACAAGCTGGTCGCGCGCGCGAAGGCCCCGGTTTGACGTACAGTTCTCCCCTGTCCCAGCGGTACGCCTCCCCCGCGATGCAGGCGCTGTGGGGAGAGCGGCGGCGCATCGGGTTGTGGCGGCGGCTCTGGCTCGCACTGATGGAGGCGGAGAAAGAGCTCGGTTTCGACATCCCCGAGCGCGCGCTGGCGGAGGTGCGCGATCACATCGACGACGCCGACCTCGAGCGCGCCGCCGAGCACGAAAAACGGCTGCGCCACGACGTCATGGCCCACATCCATCACCTGGGCGAGCAGGCGCCGGCGGCCCGTCCGTACATCCACCTCGGCGCGACGAGCGCGTACGTCACGGACAACGCCGACCTGATCCTCATGCGCGAGGGCCTCGAGCTCCTGCTCGGCCGCATCGCCGCCGTCCTCGTCGCACTCTCCAAGCTGGCGCGTCGCTACCGCGACCTCCCCTGTCTCGCCTACACCCACTTCCAGCCGGCGCAGCTCACCACCGTGGGCAAGCGGGCGACCCTGTGGATGCAGGAGTTCCTCCTCGACGCGGAGGAGCTGCTGCATCGTCGCGATACCATGCAGTTCCGGGGTGTGAAGGGGGCGACCGGTACCCAGGCGAGCTTCCTGGAGCTGTTCGGGGGTGACGACGAGAAGGTTCGCGAGCTCGATGTTCGGGTTGCGCGGAAGATGGGGTTCACGAAGCTGTTTGCGGTGACCGGCCAGACGTACACCCGGAAGCTGGATGCCCAGATGCTCGCCGCCCTCTCGGGGATCGCCGCCTCCGCCGCGAAGTTCGCCACCGATCTCCGATTGCTGCAGCACGAGGGGGAGATCCTCGAGCCGTTCGAGACCGAGCAGGTGGGTTCGAGCGCGATGGCTTACAAGCGGAATCCGATGCGCGCGGAGCGCATGACGAGTCTGGCGCGCTTCGTGATCGAGCTCCAGGGCAACGGCTGGCACACGGCCGCCGAGCAATGGCTCGAGCGGACGCTCGATGACAGCGCCAACCGCCGCCTCGTGCTCCCTGAGGCGTTCCTTGCCACGGATGGGATTCTCGTCCTCACGACGAACGTCGCCGCCGGGCTCGAGGTCCGCGAAGCGGTGATCGCCAGGCATGTGGTGGCCCAGATGCCCTTCCTCGCGACGGAGGGGCTCCTGATGCGGGCCGTCAAAGCCGGAGGCGACCGGCAGCGGCTTCACGAGGTAATCCGCGCTCACAGCCTCGCGGTGGCGCAGGCGGTCGCCGAGCGGGGCGCGCCGAACGATCTGCTCGAGCGCCTGGCGCGGGACCCCGCGTTCAAGGCGCTCAAGGTGGCGATCAGGCCCGACGACGTCGATCCGAAGGCCTACGTCGGCCGCGCGCCCCGCCAGGTGGACGATTTTCTGGAGCAGGTTCTCCCGCCCGTCCTTACACGCATTGACGCGGTCGCGCCCGCCGCGGCGGCCGCCGAGGTCACGGTATGATCGAGCCATTGGTGGCGAGCGAGCTTCCCCTGCGCCTGGTACGCCGCGGCAAGGTGCGCGACGTGTACGAAGCCGGCGCGGGCACCCTGCTGCTCGTGGCAAGCGACCGGGTGAGCGCGTTCGACGTCGTGATGCGGGAGCCCGTGCCGCACAAGGGCGCCGTCCTGACTCAGCTCAGCGCGTTCTGGTTTCGAGAGCTCGCCCAGGTGATGCCCAGCCACTTCCTCACGGCCGACGCGGGACTGATCACCGCCCGCGTCCCGAGTCTGGTGGACCACCGCGATACGATCGTTGGCCGGGCGATGCTGGTGCGCCGCACCACGCCGGTGCCGTTCGAATGCGTGGTCCGCGGCTACCTCACGGGGTCGGCGTGGGCCGAGTACCGGCAGTCGGGGACGCTCGCCGGAGAGCCCTTACCCAAGGGTCTGGTCGAAAGCACCCGGCTCGACCCACCGATCTTCTCCCCGGCTACGAAGGCCGAAACCGGCCACGACCAGAATGTGACGTTCTCGCACCTGGCCGGCGCGCTGGGGCGGCGGCTGGCCGGGCGACTCGAGCAGGCCAGTCTCGCGCTCTACGAGTCGGGCCGGGCCTACGCTGGGCCGCGCGGGATCATCATCGCCGACACGAAGTTCGAGTTCGGCACCGGCCCCGACGAGGAGTTGCTGGTGATCGACGAGATCCTCACCCCCGACTCCTCCCGATTCTGGCCCGCCGACCGCTACGAGCCCGGGAAGAGCCAGCCGAGCTTCGACAAGCAGCCATTGCGCGACTACCTCGCCGGCTTGATGAAGCAGGGCGCGTGGGACGGGAACGCGCCGCCGCCGCCCCTGCCCCCAGAGGTCGTGAGAGCGACCAGCGAGCGGTATCTGGAGGCGTATCGGCTGATCACCGGCCGGCCGCTGGAGATGGCGTGACCAACCCAATGCGGAATGCGGAATGCGGAATGCGGAATGTCACGCTACGCGTCTCTCGGCGAGCGACCTTTCCCGGAAACTCCGCATTCCGCATTCCCCACTCCGCATTTGCTCCATTCCGCATTTCGCATTCCCCATTCCGCATTGGTGGGGGGGCGGTGCGGTGAGGCTGGCTCCCGAAGGCTGGCCGTTCGTCGTTTCTGGCTGGGCGCTCGCGGCGCTGGGGGCGTGGGGTGTCGCGGTGTGGGGACGTGGCATGTGGGCCGTCGAAGTCGCCTTGCTCGTCGTCGCCGTTTGGCTGGTCGTCTTTTTCCGCGATCCGGTACGCACGGGCCCGCGGGGGGAGCGCTACGTGATCGCGCCGGCCGACGGGAGGATCGTGGACGTGGCTGTGGTCGATGAGCCGATGTACCTCAAGGCGCCGGCCACCCGCATCTCGATCTTCATGAGCGTGTTCGACGTGCACGTGAACCGATATCCCGCGGCGGGGACGATCGAGCTGCTGCGCTACAACCCGGGGAAGTTCTTGCACGCGGCCGCCGAGAAGGCGAGCCTCGACAACGAGCAGGCGTCGGTGGGCATCCGCACGGCGCGGGGGCCCTTGCTCGTGCGGCAGATCGCCGGGCTCATCGCCCGCCGGATCGTCACCGACGCCACGCCCGGCCAGCGCGTCGGCCAGGGCGACAGATTGGGGATCATCCGGTTCGGGTCGCGGGTGGACGTGTTCGTGCCGGTGGCCGGTCGCGCGGCCGTGCGCGTGGCCGTGGGCGAGCGGGTTCGGGCTGGCGTGACCGTGCTGGCGGAGTCTCTGCCGTGAGGCGCTTTCCCCGCCCCAGCATGCGACGCGTCGTCGTCGTCGTCCCGAGCCTGTTCACGCTGTTCAATCTGTTCTTCGGCATATGGTCGATCGTGCTGGCCTCCCGAGGCGAGTTCTATCGCGCCGGTTGGTACGTCGTGTTCGCGGGGATCCTGGATGCGCTCGACGGCCGCGTGGCGCGGCTCTCCGGGGCCGGGACGCGGTTCGGCGCCGAGCTCGACAGCCTGGTGGACGTGGTGAGCTTCGGCGTGGCGCCCGCCTTTCTCATCTACCAGCTCGAGTTCACGAGCGGGGGCCAGGCGGAGTGGATCTTCTGCTACTTCTACGTCATGGCGGCGGCGATCCGGCTGGCGCGCTTCAACATCACGCAGGCCGGGCGCGCCAAACGGTATTTCGTCGGCCTCCCTTCCCCGGCTGCGGGGATGACGCTCGCCACGTTTTACCCATTCAGCACCACCGATCTTTACCGCGTGGTGTTCCGCTACCTGCCGCGTCATCACACGATGCAGCTGCTGGTGATCCTGCTCACGATCCTGATGGTCAGCAACGTGCGCTACGCCACGGTGCCGCGGGCGGGAGTGCGAACCGTGCGGGGGCTCTTGGGACTCGTCACGATCTTGTTTATCCTGGTATTCGGGCTACTCGAGCACGACGCATTCTTCTTCCCGTTGGGCGTGGTCTACATGGCCTACGGCGTGCTGCGCGCGGTGTTCCTGGGATTCCTGGACGAGGAGAGCGAGGGCGAAGGGGCCGAGATCTCGGGGCCGATCGTGATCACCGACGGCGAGCCGGGGACCGAGGAGATTGGCGGGCGGTCCCAGGGCATCGAGCCGCGCGGGCGGGTGGATTGAGCGCCTTCCGCGTCGAGGTGCGCGTGATGCCCCGCGCGACGCTGCTCGATCCCCAGGGGGAGGCGGTGGAACGCGCGCTGCACGCTCTGGGTTTCGGGGAGGTCGGGCGCGTGCGGATGGGCAAGCACCTGGTGCTCGACGTGAAGGCCGGGTCGCGGGAGGAAGCGCTCGCGCGGGCGCGGGAGATGTGCGACCGGCTCCTGGCCAACCCCGTGATCGAAGACTACGACCTGGCGGTGGAGGGGGGAACAGCCTGATGCAGCGCGTAGCGGTGATCGTGTTCCCCGGCTCGAACTGCGATGCCGAGACCATCGCGGCCGCCCGGCAGGCGGGCTCCGACGCCTACCGCGTGTGGCACCGCGACACCGATCTGCAGCGGCCCGACGTGGTGATCCTCCCGGGCGGGTTCAGCTACGGCGACTACCTGCGCGCGGGCGCGATCGCCCGCTTCTCCCCGGTCATGGCCGCCGTGACCGAGCATGCGCGCGCCGGCGGAGCGGTGCTGGGTATCTGCAACGGCTTCCAAATCCTGTGCGAGGCCGGGCTGTTGCCGGGCGGCCTGATGCGGAACGCGCGGCTCCGCTTTCTCTCCCGCCTCGTGCGGGTGCGCGTCGAGGCAACCGACACGCCGTTCACGTGTGGGTACGAGCCCGGCGCCGTGTTGGAGGTTCCGATCGCCCATGGCGAAGGGCGCTATGTCGTCGACGCCCGCACGGCGGCCGAGCTCGAGGCCGGCGGCCGCGTCGTCTGGCGCTACGCGGGCGAGAACCCGAACGGGTCGACGAACGCCATCGCCGGGGTCTCGAGCCGCGGCCGGAATGTGGTGGGGATCATGCCGCACCCGGAGCGGCGCAACGCCCCGGTGCTGGGCGGCGAGGACGGCGCCCGTGTCTTTCTCTCCATGGAGGCTCGATATGCGACGCAGCACGCTGTGGACCTGCGCGCTGTTGGCGATCGCCACCTCAGGGTGTGAGCAATTCAACACCCAGCTCGCCAACCTCAAGCAGAAGATCGCCGGGCTGCGCGGCCAGTCCGCGTCTCCCCCGCCGGCGAAGCCCGCGCCGGCAAAGCCGCTCCCGG